>NZ_JADBTX010000053.1:0-77487 GCF_020245945.1 Microcystis sp. M015S2 | reverse complement strand
TTTCGGATCATTCGCCAAGGCAAACATATCATCATGAGTGATGGGGTGCGTCAAGTTGCTCTTCCAAGGCACAATCCAATTAAGGCATTTACAATGGGTGGAATTGTTCAAGATGCTGGTTTGACAGTCGCAGAATTTCGTAAACTATTATGAGTGCGATGCCAAAGGCACTGCGTAGCAGATCGCCTCGTCCGTAGGTTGGGTTGACGCAAGGAAACCCAACATCAATCAACTCATAACAGAATGCGATGCCGAAGGCACTGCGTAGCAGCACGCCGATCTGGTAGGGTGCGTTCACTTCGTTAACGCACCTTATCTAATGTTCAAAATCCGTGCGTTACGCTGACGCTAACACACCCTACTGGACTGTTTCAGCCGTAGGGTGCGTTCCCTAATGCAGGATTTTGGGGAACGCACCCTGCACATTGATTGAAGCTGTGAGGTTAGGTGCGGTGCTGCTCTTGTGGGACCAGTTGAGGAATGTTAGCGAAGATTGCCAATGTTTAGGTTAAAATAGAGGGGCAAAAGTTGCCACAGGGTCGGTTCAATGACAGTTCGACAACCCCGCTACAGCAAAGAAGAATTTGCCCGACGTGGACACGAAGTCTATGAATCTCAGGTACGCTCCCAAATCGAGGAAGGGAATCATGGGAAGATTGTAGCAATAGACATCGAAACAGGGGCTTTTGAAGTGGCTGACGACAGCCTAACAGCTGCTAAACAACTGTTAATACGTTTTCCTGATGCACAAATATTTGGTATTCGCATTGGACATCGTGCCGTCCATCGTTTTGGCTTTCGTTCCCCCAGTGTGTCGCCATGATGATGGGGAGCGTCAATTCGCGCCGAGAAGCAATTATTCAATTCGTAGTGCTAGGCGAAAATCACCAGAGGCAAGCGATTAAAGCAGTTATTGACACTGGTTACACTGGATTTCTCACGTTGCCTTCTGCTATCATTACAAGACTAGGATTAACGTGGTATATGCAAGAAGAGGGAATCTTGGGCGATGGAAGCCTCTGTATGTTTAACGTATTTGAGGCAACTGTGATCTGGGATGGTCAGATCAAATCTATTGAAATCAATGAGTCAGAGACAGATCCATTAGTTGGTATGGGTTTACTTGATGGCTATGAGTTGAATATTCAGGGTTTTGCTGGAGGATTAGTGACAATTAAACCTTTGTCATAGTGCGATCACAATCGCCGTAGGGTGCGTTCCCTAATGCAAGTCCTACTGTTCCACCAATAGATTTTTGGGAACGCACCATGCACATTGATTGAAACTGTCAGTCTAAGTGGGATGACGAAGGCACGGCCTAGCAGTACACTGATTTTGTCGGGTAAGGGGCGGGCTATAATGAACGGTGAACCTGATTGGTCAGAAAAAATTGACCAATATTTGTCTGGTGAAACCATTGACCATTAAGTGGATTCTAAGGAGCTAAGGGAATGACCTGGACGGCAAACCAACAAGCGAAAATTATCCGTACAGAGCGAGGACTGACGATCGCTGGCACGCGCATCACCCTCTATGATGTGATCGATCTCCTAAAAGCGGATTATCCTCCTAAACTGATTCGTGACACATTTAACCTCACGAACGCGCAAATTGACGCAGCTTTGTCCTACATTGAGGCAAACCAAGCTCAGGTCGAGGTTGAATATCAAGAGGTTCTTCAGAATAGGGAAGAAATTCGCCAGTACTGGGAAGATCGTAACCGTGAACGCTTTGCTCGAATTGCAGCAATGCCACATAAACCAGGGCAAGAAGCGTTTTGGGCAAAGCTTGAGGAGCAGAGAGCCAGACGTGCCGCACAAAAACAATGACTTTCTTAGTTGACTACAACCTCGACGGTTATGCGCTGATTTTTCTTGGTATATTGGCAAAACGTGGTTGGCTTGAGTTTCAGTCTGTCCAATTTGTCACCTTTAGAGAGGTTGGATTGTCGATGGAAAGTAGCGATCGCCTAGTCTGGTGCTATGCTCAAGAACAGGAGATGATGATTCTTACTGCTAACCGAAATATGAAGGGTGATGATTCCCTTGAGCAGGTTATGCGAGAAGAGAACACAGAGAACTCATTTCCAGTGTTGACGATTGCAAATCTCGATCGTTTGAGTGAAGCTGAGTATAGAGAGCGCTGCGCTGAACGACTGATCGAAATTGCTGTAGATCTTGATAATTACAAGGGGGTTGGTCGGTTATTCATTCCATGATATTGTCGGCTACGCTTGAAAATTAAGGCGATTTGAAACTGTGAGGTTAGGTGCGATGCCGAAGGCACGGGGTAGCAGTACACTGATCTGGGCGGGCTATAATGAACATAGATAGACAGTCCTCAGCAGTTAGAAAATAATGCCTCAAGCACTCGAAGCCGTATTTGATGGGACAGCCCTTCAACTGGAAGAACCCTTAAACCTAGCCGCAGGCACGAGGGTGACAATTATCATTGAAAGTGTTTTACCCAATGAAGTAAAACCACCTAAAACGTTTCTGGAAACTGCTCAGTCTTTAAAATTACAGGGTGAACCTGATTGGTCAGAAAAAATTGACCAATATTTGTCTGGTGAAACCATTGACCATAATGACTGAAGTTTTTTTAGATACATCTTTTGCGATCGCGTTATCTTCCGTCACCGATCGAAATCATCTACGGGCTGTTCAGCTTGCTAATCAAATTGAGACTAACAAAACCCGTCTAGTAACGACTCAGGCGATCTTGCTAGAAATAGGTAATGCACTTTCTAAGCAAAGATACAGAGCGGCGGCAATCCAACTTTTAGAATCCCTCGAAATCGATCCCAGCGTTCAAGTCATTTTATTAACCAATAGCCTATATAGGTTAGCATTCAATTTGTTTAAGCAACGAGAAGACAAAGAATGGGGGTTGGTGGACTGTATGTCATTCATCGTGATGCAGGATCGAGGAATCACTGACGCACTGACTGCCGATACCCATTTTCAACAAGCGGGGTTTAGAGCATTGTTAAAGGACTAATCACTTTACACGCTGATGAAAACTAGGTCTAATGAACCCGCTGCCAATAGACATCGACCTAATATTATCTCAAGACCAAAAGTCTTTCTATAGCGGTAAGCGCTTGAGTGAGATACAGACCAAGCCTTGCCTAGCATGGTTTATAGCTCGTGACACTGTACTTCATACGACTGCACACCGCTATAGTTAAGGAATCTACCCGAATAAAAATTATTTTAATTGCCTCATATTTTTTCAGTGAAATTGAATTAGCAACGATAGATATACATTCCATCTCTCGAACTATTTAGTTAGTACATAAACTAAAGGCAAGCTGTGACTGGGTTATAATTTTTGGAGATGTCTAATAGATTTTTGGGAACGCACCATGCACATTGATTGAAGCTGTCAGTCTAAGTGCGATGCCGAAGGGACTGCGTAGCAGTACACTGATCTGGTAGTGCGATTGCAGAGCCTCTGGGGTGCGTTAATGAAATGTAAAGCATCTTTTTCCGTGGCATGATCAGTTCGACAACCGACAATCTGCCTTCCGTGCCAACGAACAACTCTGAAATACAAAACCAAGCAAGAAGCGTCTTGGATGCAATTGCGTTTACTCCCTTTGAGCAATGCCAACCCTTGAGCCTGGATTTTAGCAACATTCCTGATTGTCCTGGCATTTACGCAGTCAGGCATAGATCTCAGGGATTGCTTTACATTGGTAAAACCAAAAGTTTACGGGGTCGTTTTAAAGGTCGTTAGACCGCTTCAATTTTAGGGTAATAGTTGCTAAGGTCTGCTAACTTCACCGTTAAACCCACATAGGGAGAGGTTTTTGAGCGCTAAAAAATTCTTTCCTCTCCATAAAGACGATAAAATCTCTATTTTGGAAGCATAAAAAGGCTTAAGGCAGATTTAAAGGCACATTTAAGCTATATAAATCGAATATTTACGCTTTTTTCAGCTAATCAAGCCATTAATGGCTTGATTTATTGGCATCTAACCCAACTGAGACAGTATAATTTTTTCTGTGATGTATTGAAATTGTTTCTTATTTCATATAAAATACAATTTCAGAGAAAATACCTAGCAATCTCCCATAAATAAACAAAGGAGCCGATGACATCGTGATCCATGAGCCTAGATCCCAAAAACCGAAAACCCTCTTACCTTTTATTTCTCTAGCTACGGCTGCCGTCGTCACAACGGGAATCGGACTAGCTTCTAGTCCCCTATCGGCATCGAGTAATCTGCTGGCAAGTCCGGATAAACAGCAAGCTAAACAACAAACCGTGGAAATCACCCTGGTTTCCTACGCGGTGACTCAATCGGCCTACTCAAAAATCATTCCTCTATTCGTCAACAAATGGAAAAGAGAGAAAAAACAGGATGTGGTGATTAAACAGAGTTATGGCGGCTCTGGTTCCCAAACCCGCGCTGTTATCGACGGATTAGATGCAGATGTGGTAAATTTGGCCATCGGTTCCGATGTGGAACGCTTGCAAAAAGCGGGTTTAGTTAACCCCGGTTGGCAGAAAGAATTACCCAACAATGCCATCGCCACTCGTTCCGTGGTAGCTTTAGTTACTCGTCAGGGCAATCCCAAAGGAATCCGCAACTGGCCAGATCTAGCCAAATCGGGGATTAAAGTCATTACTGCCAACCCGAAAACCTCTGGGGTGGCTCGGTGGAATTTTCTGGCCCTGTGGGGATCGGTAACTCGGACCGGCGGCAGTGAAGCACAAGCGACCAATTTCGTCCGCAATGTCTATAAAAACGTTCCTGTACTACCCAAAGATGCCCGGGAAGCCAGCGATGTCTTCTTTAAACAGGATCAGGGGGATGTGCTGCTTAACTACGAAAACGAGGTGATTCTGGCCCGTCAAAAAGGAGAAACCGGTTTTTCCTATACTATTCCTTCGGTCAATGTTTCGATCGATCCGCCCGTGGCTGTAGTGGATAAAATAGTTGATAAACGCAAAACCCGGGAAGTAGCGACAGCTTTTGCCCAATTTCTCTTTACTCCCGAAGCGCAGCGGGAATTCGCCAAGGTGGGTTTCCGTCCGGTTAATGCTAATGTGGCTAAAGAGTTTAGTAAACAATACCCAAAAGTGTCGAATCTGTTCTCCTATACGGCGATCGGTAGTTGGGGGGAGATACAGAAAAAATTCTTCGCTGATGGGGCGATTTTTGACCAAATTCAGCGTTAATTAGTAGTAGGCCGTCAGCTAAGTAAGTGGTTCTGATTGATTGATCCCCCCTTAATCCCCCCTTAATAAGGGGGGTGCCGATCTCCCCTTAATCCCCCCTTAATAAGGGGGGTGTCTGACAATTTTCAACAGCTACTTACTTAGATAGCTGATGGCAAAAAACACAAAACTAATAGTTAGTAACTAAAAAAAAGATGTATATACTTGACAAAATCAAAAACGGAAGCTTGGTATTGATCGGTTACTTATTATCGCCCCTGTGTTGGTGGAACGATCTAATTTTTAATCTGCCGATCGCCTACGGTTTCGGTCGTTTAATTGCTTGCTTACACGCCGATTTTTTTCTACCAGCGGCCATGGTTGGTTATTGGTTATCTAATCTTGTGGGAATTCTGCTAATGCAATTCGGAACGAAAGAATTAATCGGTGGAGAGAAAGAAGAACGCAATTGGCAAAAAGAATTAAGAAATGGATTACTTTCCTCGACAGTTTACACTTTAGTTATTCTGGGCCTAATTCATTTTCAGGTATTAGAAATGCCCCTGTTATCCTCGATCGCCACTTTTTCCCCGTGATTCCCAAAACCTACTTAAACAATAGCTTATTTTTCTTAGCCATCTTGTTAACATCGCTAAGTTTTACGGATTTAGCGATCGCTATTGACAGGCATCCCCAGGGATTTGCTTGGGAAAAATCGCTGCTGCTATCTATTCATCAAACTGCTAATTTAAACCTAAACTTTTTGGCCATAAAACTAACGGGATTAGGTACTTATTGGGGAGTGGCTCCGATACTAACAATTTTACTGCTGATTTTTGCCCTAAAAAAATACTGGTATGGGTTCGCTTATCTCCTTGTGACCATGGCGGGAGGTTGGGCAATTAGTTATAATCTCAAGATTCTTTTTCATCGAAACCGCCCGCAATTTTGGCAGTTATTTTATCCCTTACCCGATGATTTTGCCTTCCCTAGCGGTCATGCTTTATTTAGTTCCCTATTAGTGGTTTCTTTACTGATCCTATCTTGGAGAAAGCGCTGGTTTTTAGGGGTAGTTTTACTGGGGATTCCCTTCCTCTTAGTTATTGCTTGGACCCGTCTTTATTTAGGAGTTCACTTTCCTAGCGATATCCTTGCCTCTTGGCTTTTAGCGATCGCTTGGTCCCTCCTAGTTCATCTCTGGTGGCAACAGTTATTAGAGACACCCAAGGCGATCAACACCCAAGAGGAAACTAATAATTAGTTGACCGACTTGCTGCCCCAAAAAAATATCACGTTATACCTAAATTTTTGGAGAAAGCTAATCAAAGCCCTATATTAATTATCGTTTGATATTCGTCGCTGACACTGAATCATGAAACCAAAACTGCGTCAAGGGAAGGGTCTATCCCTGGGACGGTTTCAAAGCCGTCCCCTTACTTTTTTCACTTTAGTTCTCCTCTGCATTTTAACCTTTACCTTAGCCCCGTCATCGCCCCTGATGGCCACGTCTAAATCTGAGACTAAGATAGACTTTGTATCGCCGGTTTGGGTAGCACAAAATCTCAACGATCCGAAGTTAAAAATTCTCGATGTGCGGATTAATCCTTTGGAATATATCACCGGTCATTTACCGAAAGCGGTGAATATAGCCGACAATAATTTTCGTGGTCCAAACGGATTTTTGCCGGTTCAATATTGGCAAGAGGATAAAATTGGCAGTCTCTTTGCCGCTGCGGGAATCACTAATGGCGATCGAGTGGTAGTATATTCCGATGGTCGCGATGTCTTGGGGGCAACCATGGTCGCCTATTTACTAGAGCGATCGGGTTTCCGAGATGTTGCCGTCTTAGATGGGGGTTTTAAGGGCTATAAGGGTTCCGAACAGAAGGTAACTAAAGAATTCCCTAAATATCAACCCGGAAGCTTTACTGTCCGTGATAATCCCTCGATTCGGGTGACTTTAGCGGAAGTAGAGAAATTGATCGGCAAACCGGATGTGGTTTTTATCGATCCTAGACCCGAAGAACTTTTTCAGGGGAAACAGGATATCTGGCTGAGAAATGGTCATATTCCGGGGGCGAAAAATATACCCTGGCCGACCTTTACGGAAGCAAATAATCCCGATGAATCCCTGAAAAATCCCCATAAATTGAAATCTTTAGACGAAATCAGGAAGATTCTTGCCCAACGCAACATCAAGCCCTCCGATAATATTATTATCAGTTGCAGTACGGGACGGGAAGCGACTTTACAGTATGTTGTCCTCAAACATCTGCTCGGTTATCCCAAGGTGCGAATTTACGAAGGTTCTTGGACAGAGTACAGTACCACAGATCTGCCCGTCGCTACTGGGCCAGAAAAAGCGGTCTAAAGTCAAGTTTCTCGGTTTATACTCGTTGTGTTTAACCATCTTGCCCAAGATGGTTTTTTTGTTAGGGTAGGTTCCCGAGGACGACCAAGTTAGACGGACGCAAAAAAACCTCGGCGCTCATCCCGAGGTGAATTTAGGAGATTTGAGCTTATGTTGACGTGAAGTTGACGGGAATTAGCTAAGGGCGTTGATCACATAATCAATGTAGGAATTAGCTTCTACAGCAGCATCCCCAGTTAATCCGTGATTGGTTTTGATGTATTTTAAGGCTTCGATATACCAGCTAGGAGATAGTTCAAAGGCACTATTAATTTCACTCAAACCGGCGACTAGATATTCATCGATCGGGCCTGTACCCCCCACCACGAGGGCATAGGTGATAATCCGGATATAGTAGCCGATATCACGAACGCACTTGGATTTCCCCCGCTCATCGTAGGCATAGTTCGGCCCCTGGAGTTGGGTGGTGTAGGGAAATTTTTGATAGACAGCGTTGGCTGCTTCTTGGGCTAAACTGGGGGCTTTTTGGGCGAGGATTTTTACCCCTTCTAGGGTGATGGCGGCCTGACGGAAACGACCGAACGCTACTTGTAATTCAGCACTGCTGAGAAAACGGCCTTGGGAATCGGCAGTAGCCACCGCTTCGGTTAAAGGTGTCTTGGTCATCGATGGAATTGCTCCTACAAAAGTTTAATCGGATTGAGAGAAGAAAGTCACAGCATCAGGAAACTGCCGCCGCCGCTCGATCGAAGTAAGAAGCGACTTCTGCTAGTAAAGAACTGCAATCCCCGCGAGTGATCCCGTTGGGATCGGCCGCTAGGGCAAGGGAAGCGTCTTTGAGCTTGAGAATTCCGGCCGCAACAGAAGCCCCCGGAACCCCTAGGGCGACGTAGGTTTCCCGGAGACCGTTCAAGGCGCGATCATCGAGGATACTGGCATCGCCGGTGAAGGTGGCATAGGTAACGTAGCGCAGGATAATTTCCAAATCCCGCAAGCAGGCGGCCGCACGACGGTTGGTATAGGCGTTGCCACCGGGGGCAACTAAAACGGGCTGTTCTGAAAACAAACTACGCGCGGCATCGGTAACGATCGCAGAAGAATTACTGGAAAGACGATTGACCACATCCACGCGTTTATTACCATCTTTGACGAAGGCAATTAGGGCATTGACTTGATTCTCGCTCAGGTATTCCCCGCGGGTATCGGCCTGAGAAACGACTTTGGCAAAGGCATCTAACACCATAGTTTTCATCTCCTATAATGATGATTGGTTTCGGCAAAATATCGAGGTTGATTTCTCTGGCTTTTCTTTATTTTTTCCGATAAAGTATCTAGGAGTTTTTTTCTTGGGACTATACTATCGTCCTTGAAAAAAGTTTTACTCTCCCTTGGCCAGATTTTTTTGTATATCGAGGAACAATTCTTGTTAATTGAATTTAGCGTTGATAGGCGCTTCCAGACATACTTCGTTTTTGCCATGAATTATTTTATAGACCATATTTACACCTTTATTTATTAAAAATTATTTCCTAAAAAAGCAGCAAAAAAATAATTTTTTAGGATAAATCTCAGAAAACTTTCTTAAATGTGTAACCCGATACCAAGAAAAAGTATCGCTCTTTTCATCTCTCTAATAATTCGTTTAAGTTGTTTAAAGAAATGTGCTTTTATATACTAATAATAGTTCACTAAATTAAGAGAAATTTCCCAAGACAACTTTGCCGATTGTGCTTCGATATACAAAAAAAGTGGCAAGGCAAAAAAATCGACAGGGATAATCCCCGCCGACGTTGTGATCAGAGGTGCCAACACCAGCATTTTGCAGTGTACTCCGACTTAAAAAGTATTGTAAAACATCTTAAATACATATATAATTAAAAATAGCCAACAAATACAAAGCAAGTGGGATTATGCCGATCGCAAGAGACATCACCCAATTGGTAGGACGGACTCCCCTAGTCCAACTGAATCGAATCCCAGTGGCGGAGGGAGTAAAAGCCCGCATCGTCGTCAAACTGGAAAGTATGAACCCCGCCGCCTCGGTTAAAGATCGCATCGGGGTTAGTATGGTGGAGGACGCGGAAGCCGCCGGACTAATTCACCCCGATAAAACAATTCTGGTGGAACCCACTTCCGGCAATACCGGCATCGCCCTGGCCATGGTAGCCGCTGCCAAAGGCTATCGCCTAGTGCTGACTATGCCCGAAACCATGAGTTTAGAACGACGGGCAATGTTAAAAGCCTACGGGGCCCAATTAGAGTTAACCCCGGGTAGCCAAGGCATGAAAGGAGCGATCGCCCGGGCTGAGGAAATAGTCGAAAACACCCCCAACGCCTATAGTTTGCAACAGTTCCGCAACCCGGCCAACCCGAAAATTCACCGGGAAACCACCGCCGAAGAAATCTGGGCCGATACCGATGGACTGGTGGATATCGTTATTGGTGGCGTGGGAACCGGGGGAACCATTACCGGTATTGCCGAAACCATTAAACCCCGTCGTCCCCAATTTCAAGCGATCGCAGTTGAACCCTCTAATAGTCCCGTCTTATCGGGAGGACCACCCGGGCCGCACAAAATCCAAGGCATCGGCGCTGGTTTTATCCCGGCAATTTTCCGACCGGAATTGATCGATGAGGTGATTGTCGTCGATGATACAGAGGCTTTCGCCTACGCGCGACGGTTAGCTCGTCAGGAGGGACTACTATCGGGCATCTCGGCCGGGGCGGCTTTATGGGCGGCGATTCAAGTGGGCAAAAGACCCGAAAACGAAGATAAATTAATCGTCATGATTCAGCCTAGTTTCGGGGAACGTTACCTCAGCACGGCCCTGTTTAAAGACCTCGAAGATATCGACTAATAGGACAATAAATTGATGGAATTTGCAACGAGGGCGATTCATGGGGGGCAAGAACCAGACTCTAGCCATGGGGCGGTAACGGTTCCCATTTATTCCACTTCCACCTATAACACCAGCTTTACTAGGATTATCGATCGGGATCGAGAATAGAAACGATTTAAAGCGGGATCTGGAAAAGGCCTTGATTGGTTAGGCGAAGTTTTTATCTCATTTGATGGGTTAAGCAATGTTTTTTGACTCGACAGATTGGCAAACGATTGTTTTTCGGCTGAGTATGGCTATGGCCGTCGGCTGTCTGATTGGTTATAACCGACAGCGAGGCGGTCGTCCGGCTGGATTGAGAACTTTTATCCTCGTTAGTCTCGGAGCTGCCATGTTCGTGATGATTCCTCTACAAGCGGAGGGAGATGTGGGTTATGCGTCTTCTAATGCTCTCAGTCGTACTATTCAAGGGGTCGCTTCTGGTGTCGGTTTTTTAGGGGCGGGAATCATCCTACAACAATCTCATCGGGAACTAAATAAGGTACAAGTGAAAGGTTTGACTTCGGCGGCGACTATCTGGTTAGCGGCAGGATTAGGCGCGGCTTCTGGTTGCGGTTTATGGCAGATGGTTCTCGTGGGAACTTTTTTCACTCTCTCCACCCTCAGTGGCATTAAACGACTGAAGAAAAAACAACCCTTAGCCAAATATATTAAAGGTCGTAAGAAAATATCTCGGATCAATCAAGAAATAGACTCATCGGATAATTCAGCGTCTCATTAATGAAAGAAGTTATAAAAATTTAATTTATATTTATATTGAGAGAGTAAAAGCTTTTCTTTACTATTTTTTGGCTTGAAAAGCTTATGTTTTTGCTGGCAATTTATCGGTCAAAAAATATGATAAATTATTTATGAAATTTCTTTTAAATAAATAACAAATAAATATTTTATATGATAACATTTAGATCGAGTAAACACTTTTCTGAACAGGAGAAAATCCAACTATGATCAACCGAAATAAGAGCTTTCAAAGCCTCAAAAATCAAGTTTTCCAGCTGCTCATTTTCCTCTTAACTGTCACTTTGCTCCTCGGGGGAAGAGGAAATGCGATCGCCTTGCCGCTACTCCCCGAACCGTTGGCCGTCATCGACCGTACAACAGCAACCGGTGGCACTGTGGTGGAACCAGTTAAGAAAAAAAATGAGGTTTCTAGCCCAAAAATTCTCGAAGATGCCCAAATTGCCTATGAAAAAGCCATCCAAGCGGCAAAATCGGCTATCGATGACCTAAATGCTCAACTAGCCGCTCCTTCTCTCGACAAGAAGATTATCGAAGCTCAACAGGACAACCTAGAGGACTTAGCGGATAATATTGACGATCTAGGGGAAAAAGTGAGTAAATTTACGAAAAAATTGACCAAATCCGGGGCTAAACTCAGTGAAACCCTGCAAAACAACCTTATTACCCTAGAAAAGAGCCTCGTTAATACCTCCGAGACGATCGATATCTTAGCTGACGACACCGAACGACTCAAAGACAGTGCTTCCCCTTTCCTGAAAACTCGCGTGGAAAAGACCATCGACGCAGTTAAACAAACTCTACAGGAAAGCGATCGAGCTTGGCAAGAACTGCTCTCCTCGGCCACCACGGAACTGGAGAAGACTAGCACCCCGAAATAAATAGGGCTTGCAAGGGCATAAAATCAGTCTTTTTTGGGGTAATTATCGTTTTTACCCCAAAATTGTCAAAAAAACCTTAACTCGTCTAAAAAGCCCCTTTATCGAGGGACTTGTGCTTTTGACTGACTAAGTACCTAATCAAAATTAATTACCAATCATGACGCTTACCTATCAACCATCAACCCCCCATCGCTGGCACTTTGATAATCGGGCGATTTTGCCCCTCAGAAACCCTAATTTCTGGAAAATCGAGAGTGGAGTCGTGAAAACCTCCACCTGGTTAGAAGATGGAACCCTGATCGTCTTGGGATTGTGGGGACCCGGCAGTTTTGTTGGCAAAACCCTAGAGAGAGTCAATCCCTATCAAGTTGAGTGCATTAGTCCTGTGCAAGCAGTTTCCTTTTCCACAGTTGAGAGTTATCAAATGGCAGAAATTCTGCTGTCTCATCTTCAGCAAGCACAAGAACTAAGTATTATTCGTAGCTACAAACGTACTGATGTTATGGTTGTGAAATTACTGTCATGGTTAGGCAATCAATTTGGTAAACAAACCGGTAGCGGACAATTAATTGATGTGCGTCTAACTCATCAGGATATCGCTGACTTATTAGGAACCACCAGAGTCACAATTACCCGCGCACTTAATAGTCTAGAACAACAGGGGGCCGTGGAACGTCTTCCCGTCCATCGTCTTCTTTTACGAGAGGAGGACATCTGGCACTACGAGATTTAGAATGGGAAGGATTATCTCTTTTTTCAATCTATGAATTGGTTAGTAACCCTTTTAATTACTAGCGTGACGAGTTTTGTGGCCACAAATCTCGATGATCTGATGGTGCTAATGTTGTTTTTCTCGCGACTTAATGCTAATTTTCGACCTCGACACCTGATTGTTGGTCAATACCTCGGTTTTACCCTGATTCTCCTAGCTAGTTCCCTCGGTTTACTATTTGGGTTACTGGTTTCTAAAGAATGGATTGGTCTATTAGGATTTATCCCTCTAATTATCGGCATTAAACAACTTTTGTCAAGGGAAAATGAGGATTATATTCAAGAAGTAAGAGAAGATGTTAATTATTCTAAAAATCGCTCCTTTATTCCTCGTTTTCCCTCCCAAACCTATTACGTTGCCGCCGTGACCGTGGCTAACGGCGGTGATAATATTGGTATCTATACCTCTCTTTTTGCCAATAATTACCCGATGCACGTCTTAATTATCATGATAATTTTTTATCTCATGATGGGGATTTGGTGCGCCCTAGCCTATTTTTTGATTACCCATCCCAGGATAGCTAAAGTGGTTACAAACTACGGACATAAAATTAGTCCTTTTATCTATATTTTTCTAGGGATTTATATATTAGTTGACAGCCGATCCTATCGTTTATTTTTAACCTATTAACCAAGAATGCCTAAAAATTATCTTTCAGCTAGACTAACTAATACTAAATCCTCTTTAAAAGTTATCTATGAGCTACATTGACCGGAATCAATTTTCTGCAACTTTCGACATCGCCATTATCGGGGGAGGATTTAGTGGTTCCCTGGTGACAGCGAACCTGTTACGCGACACGGGGACTCCCTTATCGATCGCCCTGATCGATCACCGAAAACCCCTCGGTACGGGGATCGCCTACGGAACGCGAGATAGCGGCCACCTGCTCAATATTCCTGCCGGCAAAATGAGCGCCTTCGAGGACGATCCCGAACATTTCCTCCACTGGTTAGCGGATAACGGCTATCGATCGATCGATCCGGCCAGCTTCGTACCGCGTCTAGTGTACGGCAAATACATCCGATCGATCCTAGAAGAAGCGCGGGACAACGCCATTGCCGATCACCGTCTGGAGACATTTACCGATGCGGCGATCGATCTGGTACTCGACGGGGAAAAGGCGACGATTACCCTCAAAGGAGGCAAGAAAATCAGCGCCGCTAAAGTAGTCCTGGCGCTGGGCAATTTTCCCGCAACGGTTCCCCAACCCCTCGCGTCTCTCAATTCCCCCTATCTCCGCGACGCTTGGGAGACGGACACACTCGCCGATCTAAAACCCGACGGGACGGTGCTGCTGGTCGGTACGGGGTTAACGATGGTGGATATGGTGGTTTCCCTGGCACAAAGGGGATTCGCCGGCAAAATCCACGCGGTTTCCCGTCATGGCCTGCTCCCCCGATCGCACCGACCCACCGATCCCTATCCCCCGTTCCTCACCCTCGAAACCGCACCCCAGACCACCCGGGGACTCCTAAGGCGAATTCGTGCGGAGGTAAAAAGCGCCGAGAGTCAAGGTCACGACTGGCGCGCCGTTTTAAACGCCTTACGTCCTATATCTCAAGGTCTATGGCATTCTCTGCCGATAGCCGAACGCGCCAGATTTCTACGCCACCTGAAAGCCTATTGGGAGGTGCTTCGCCATCGCCTCGCCGATGAGATCGCCAGTATCCTCGACGAGGCCGTAGAATCGGGACAATTAACCTATCATGGGGGAAGAATTGAAACTGCTGAGGATAAAAACGGCTGTGTAGAGGTTACTATCCGTCAACGGGGGACGGGAAACCTGTTAAACCTAACGATCGATCGAATTATCAACTGTACCGGCGCGAGTAACGATTACAGGAAGATCACGGATCCCCTCGTCGTTCATCTTCGCCAACGGGGGTTAATCCGTCCCCATCCTTTGAATTGTGGCATCGAAACTGCGGACAACGGGGCAATTCTCAGGCAGGACGGTACGGCATCGCCAACGCTCTACACTTTGGGAAATCCCCGCAAAGGCGATCTCTGGGAAACCACCGCCATTCCCGAACTGCGTTTACAGGCGGCCGAACTGGCCCGGGAGTTGTTGCGATCGCTGAAAGAGAGAATTTCTCTCCCCGCGGCCTACTCGATCGCATTCCGGCCGGCAGCGCCGATTTTTCGCCAGCTTTTTGATAGGGAATCGAGTACCTACACCTATCTGATCGCTGATTCGGGTACGGGGGAGGCAATTTTAATCGATCCGGTTCTCGAACAGGTCGATCGCGATCGGCAGATTCTTTGGCAGTTGGGGTTAACTCTACGCTACACGATGGAAACCCATGTCCACGCCGACCATATCACCGGAGCGCACCGCTTACGCGAGTTAACCAACTGTTCGATCCTCGTTCCCGAAAATGCGGAAGTGAGCGATATCGATGGTTATGTGCGCGATGGCGATATCTGGATCGTGGCAGGTCAGCAGCTAAAAGCGATCTCTACCCCGGGCCACACCGATAGTCATATAGCCTATCTCATCGATGAAAAACGCCTATTAACGGGGGATGCACTCTTAATTCGCGGTTGCGGTCGTACCGATTTTCAGAACGGTTCGCCGGAAGTGCTATACAAGACGGTAACGGAGAAGTTATTCACTCTCCCGGACGATACGCTTGTTTATCCCTGTCACGATTATCTGGGAAGAACGGTCTCCTCGATCGGTGAGGAAAAGCGCTGGAATCCCCGTTTTGCCGGCCGCAATCGTCAGGATTTTGTGGAGTTGATGAATAATCTCAATCTACCCTACCCCAAGAAGATGACCGCTGCCTTAAGTGCCAACGCACGGGGTGGTAAGGTGGTTTTCGTCATGGATTATCAGATATAAACGGGCAAGCGATTGATCGCCCCGTCAGTCCTGCGCTACACTGGATAACGAAACACCGGAGGAGTACAAGCCCATTCCTACTGCCGCGCAACAGCTAACCTGTTTTATTTTAAGTTATTGGGCAACGAAGATATATTTGCCCGTTAATATTGTTCCGATTGACGAAAGAACGGGAAATATCTTTTTTCTCGCTGGGGAAGAGCAAGAAATTATTATTTTTAAAAATGGCGATTGGAGGTATGTATGATAAAACGCGAGTTTGAATCGATGAGTCGCGAGGAACTACGGAGTTATATTCTCGAACATAGAGAGGACGAGAGGGCCTTTCAAATTTATCTCGATCGGGTGACGGCCGAACCGGGAGAAATTTATCCCGCACCGCATTCGATCGAGGATTTAAGTCATTTTCCCGATCTCGTGACCAAAAATCGTCGCAATAAACAACAGAAAATATAAATTCAAAGCATAAAAGCCTATCAATAAAAGTCCTTTAAATGTCTATAATTATGTCCTTTAAATGTCTATAATTATGTCCTTGATTATCAGGGTTAATTGAAGAATTACTTTGTTTAGGTAACATTGATTCTGCCCAATTTTGTAGGCTTCTATCATATATCCAATACTCGAACTCATGTAAAGATCGAACAATAGGAGGCATAGAAAGATTCAAATGATCGCAATAATCTGTAGATTTAACTATCGATTCAAAGACATTAGATGCTAGTAGTGCATCATAAAATGTAAGAATTAGTGGGATCACAGGTTTATCTTTGAGTTTAAGAGCTTTAATAGTTGATGATATTTGTTCTGTAGCACCATGAATTCTTCCCCACAAACTCGCCAATCCTTTGGGATTAAAATATACGCTTGTATCGGAAGACATTAAAGAATTTTTGCATTCAATAATAATATAAACATTAGGTAGAGTAATTAGAAAATCAGCCCTTTTGTCGTCAGAGCTTTGTGGATTTTCAACCTCTCTAATCTTTTCAAAACAGTTAGGTGCGATTATAGGGAATAAAACGTTAGCGAGATATTGTTCAAAAGCTTGATCCAAAATCTTATTAGATGGAAGATGCTTGCATGTTATATTCCAAGAAGATTCCATTAATGAACACGCGTCTGGCAAACAATATTTATCTTGACCCAGATCAATAAAAGGATAATCGAGAAAAGAATTATAAAAGAAAGGATGATAGACTTCACTTGTATTATTTAACCTTTCTGTAACTATATTACGGAATGAGTCACGATCACTCGAACTAAAAACTCGACTATTTAAACGAACAAAAATCCTTAGATTTTCTTCGGTATAACCTTTAGATTTCAGTTCGTCATCAAAATCTATACTTTTTTTAAAATCTAGTACACCTCGAAATCTCGTTTTCAAAAAACATCCGATGCTAGACATAAACTGAACAAAATAAAATTCATGATTTAATTTAGTGGAGGATTCAAAAAAATTTATAGTATTTAAGTCTATAGAATTTAGAATTTCAAAAACCTTCATAGTTCGTTGTACACGAGCAAGTTGTACAAGAGCAAGGGGGGTCCAAAATCCAGAATTTTGACAAAGTGCCTGACGCTGTAAGAAAAGATGGCCTCCATTTTTGCGTATTAGTTCTTTGGTGAAAATATCACTTAGAAGCAATTTCCAGTTACGAACAGTTTTGTAATTCTCTTGCTCCCAAGTATGTAAATAATTAAAGATATATTCTGCTTCCGTATCTAGGAGGGTTTTATCTGAAATGGTATGATTAGCAAAATTGAACAAGACATCAATGAGACTTTCAAATTCTTGAAAAGTAATCGCTTGATTACGGTAAGGATTTCCTGCACTCCCAAGCAAGATCAAGCGTAAAGCATAATTTCGTCTGGAATTTTTTATTCCCTGTCCTAGACGCGATATTCGAGGTCCCCCATTTTGCCATTCTTGCCAACATACACTTGTACCAACTTCTACAAACGAGCTAGAGTTATAACGACGGAGATATTCACGAAGCTCTTTGATACTTTTAAATTCCATTGAACGAGTTCGGGGAGTTAATACGAACGATTAAAGCAAACTTCCTTTCTCTAATTTTAACAAGATTTCCTCTCAAACATCCCGATCGCCTCCAGCGCAGCAACGCCGATCGCCTTCTACCCCACCATCCCCAACCCGCAACCGTCAAGAGTTCCCCTTTCTAAACGGAAAGTCACGAGAAGATCATTCAACGCATCCATATCGCCATCCATTAAAAATGCGTCGTGACCGTGCGGCGATCGCAACCAAAATAATTCAGAATTGGGGATATATTTCGCCAATTCCTCTTGTTCTACGGGAGGATAAAGAAGATCCGAATCGATCGCCACGATCGCCGTCGGTTGTTGAATCGACTGTAAAACCGATTCGTAACTTTTTCCCGTCCGGGTGACATCATGACGATCCATCGCCCTACTTAGGGTGATATAAGCATTGGCGTCAAAACGTTCGACTAACTTTCTCCCCTGATATTCTAAATAGCGGGCGATCGTGAACTCTCCCCCCTCCCCGTACTCGCGGCCGAAACGTTCCTCAAAACTGGCGTGCGATCGGTAGGTAGTCATCGCCATCATCCGGGCTGCCGATAAACCCCGGGCCGGAGGGCGATCGAGCGCATAATTTCCCCCTTGCCAATGGGGATCGGCGTAGATCGCTCCCCTTTGAGCTTCTCCTAGTGCGATACACCAGGCCGAATGTCGTCCCGAAGCCGCAATCACAGCGATCGATCGCGTCCTCTCCGGGTACAGTAGCGCCCACTCCAAAACCTGCATTCCTCCCAGGGATCCCCCGATCACCAATCGCAAAGACTCGATCCCCAATGCGTCCACCAACAGCCGTTGTAGGTGAACCAGATCCCGGACGGTAATCTCCGGGAAAGTCGGGCCGTAGGGTTTACCGGTACGGGGATCGATCGAAGTGGGGCCGGTTGTCCCGTAGCAACTGCCGAGAATATTGCTACAGACAATAAAATCCCGGGTCGGATCGAGAACGCGTCCGGTTCCTAACAAAGGTTCCCACCAAGCTTCCACGTCGGCCCATCCCGTGAAGGCATGACAGACAATAACCCCGTTATCCCGCTTGTTATTCAAAATTCCCCAGGTTCGATAGGCGATCCGCACCCTTTCGAGAACCGCCCCCGATTCGAGAACAAAAGGATGCGGTGGGGAATAGAAACGGGTTTCCGGGGAGATCAAGTCTAGGCGATCCATGGGCGGGGTGGTGGGTTATAAACTCTGGAAAGTTTGCTGGAAATCCTCGATAATATCGTCAATATGTTCCAAACCCACGGAAACGCGGATTAATTCGGGCGTTACTCCCGCCGATCGCTGTTCTTCTTCGTTTAACTGCTGGTGAGTCGTGGAGGCGGGATGGATAACCAGGGTTTTTGCGTCCCCCACGTTGGCGAGATGACTAGCTAGTTTCACCCGGTTGATAAAATTCCGCCCGGCCTCGAAACCGCCCCGAATCCCGAAGGCTAAAACCCCGCCGAAGCCGTGTTTTAGGTACTTCTTCGCCCGTTCGTGGTAAGGATGTTCCGGTAATCCGGGATAATCCACCCATTCCACCTGTGGCTGTTCTTTGAGCCAGTTCGCCAGGGCCAAGGCGTTGGATACATGACGATCTACCCGTAGGGAGAGGGTTTCCAATCCCTGTAGCAGTAAAAATGCGTTAAACGGACTCAAGGCGGGCCCGAAGTCCCGCAATCCCTCCACCCGCGCCCGGATAATAAAGGCGATATTGCCCAAAGGGCCGGACGGTCCGAACACCTCATAGAAATTCAACCCGTGATAACCCGGCGCGGGTTCGGTAAACTGGGGAAATTTGCCGTTTCCCCAGTCGAATTTCCCCGAATCGACGATTACTCCGCCGATGGAAGTGCCGTGACCGCCGATCCATTTGGTGGCCGATTGCACCACGATATCGGCCCCCTGTTCGATCGGGCGACAGAGATAGCCGCCGCAACCGAAGGTATTATCGACGATGAGGGGAATGCCGTTCTCGTGGGCGATATGGGCCAGGGCGGCAAAATCGGGAATATTAAATCGGGGATTGCCGATCGTCTCTACATATAAAGCTTTAGTGCGATCGTCGATCGCCGCTCGAAAAGCCTCGGCCTCATCGCCATCGACGAACTTGACATTTATTCCTAAACGTGGTAAGGAGACTTTGAACTGATTATAGGTTCCGCCGTAGAGGTAGCTAGTAGAAACGATATTATCCCCCGCACCGGCAATATTAGCGATCGCTAGAAATTGCGCCGCCTGACCGCTAGAGGTGGCCAGGGCCGCCGCGCCTCCTTCTAAAGCGGCGATCCGCTTCTCAAAGACATCGGTGGTCGGGTTCATGATCCTGGTGTAGATGTTGCCGAACTCTTCCAGGGCAAACAGTCGCGCCCCGTGGTCGGCATCGTTGAAAACGTAGGAAGTGGTTTGATAGATGGGAACGGCGCGGGCGTTGGTTCCGGGGGCAGGTTCCTGGCCGGCGTGTACTTGTAGCGTCTCGAAACGATAACGGTCAGACATGGGCGCTCAGGGACGAAAATAAAGGATAAATTCCTCGATCTGTGCGCTCGAGGAAAAAGGGTGATTAAATGACCTCATTAGGGGATGGAATGGGTACAGTAGGCTTATTCGCTTACTGTATTTTTCTATCATAGCCATTTCTGCGAGTCAATTTATCGAGATATCCTGTATACAGAATATCTTTTATGCCGAAACTAGATTGTGTTAAGGTAATTGCTACAAAAGAAAGTACCAGCTAGACTGGTGGAATGAGAATGTACCATTTAAGACAAGGGAAATTTTGTTATAATTGTTTCTGGATAATCCCGATTCCTTTCTTGGACAAATAAATGCTTTTTTGGTCAAGTTTCTGACTAAAACTAACGAGATAATCGTTTTGATTCATGATTAGTAAAACATTTAATCGGCGACTATGGTAACTATAAATAGACAATTATTTCCCGATATTTTGCCAGCCAGAAGGAAAAAATAACGAGGCTAAATCTGACTTCATCTAAATAATATAGGACAACTTTACCTTCATTTTCTAGTTGATAAAATTCTTAAGGTAGATAAAAATATCGCTAATTATCAACATAAAATTAGTCATTTTATTTATTTGCAAAACTATCCTATCAACCATCTATATTATCAATTAAAATGCTCAAAATTCGTCTTTTAGCTAGACCAAGTAATCTCTTTTTTTTGTTATTAATTTTGGCGATTATTTTTAATCCTTTCGTGATTGTTAATGCGGGAGAAAGAGGGGTTTTAATGGTTTTTGGTCAAGTACAGGAGAAAATACTTAATGAGGGCATTCACGGGATTATTCCCGTTGTTAACACGGTGAAAAAACTAAGTGTGAGAATCCAAAAACAACAGATAGCGGCCGAAGCTTCCTCCAAAGACCTACAGGAAGTATTTACAGATGTGGCCCTGAATTGGCATATTTTAGCATCAGAAGTTAATAATATTTTTCAACAAATTGGCGATGAAGCGGCTGTCATTGAACGAGTGATCGATCCAGCAGTGGAGGAAATTCTTAAGGAAGTTATGGCTAAATATACCGCCGAAGAATTAATTACTAAACGGGAGGAGGTGAAAGGAGAAGTGGATATTCGTTTGAGCGAAAGACTGAAAAATTATCATATCGGTGTCGATGATGTTTCTTTGGTTCATGTCAACTTTTCCGATCGCTTTACCGAGGCGGTGGAAGCCAAACAAATTGCCGAACAGGAGGCCAAAAAAGCCGGTTTTATGGTGCTGAAAGCCTTGAAAGAATCGGAAGTAAAAATCAATCTGGCTAAAGGAGAGGCGGCAGCTCATCGCATTCTCCAAGATTCCTTAAGTCCAGAAGTTTTACAGAACAAAGCGATCGAAAGATGGGACGGTAAACTCCCCCTATTTATGGATGATAATCTGCTTAAGTCTCTTGAATTGGTTAAAGATAAGCGAAAAACTAGATGATAAAAACAATTTATTAAAACCATAAGAAAGAATACTTGATTTTATTGAACTTCCCAGCGAGGAACTCCTCTATGCTGTTTAAATCCCAAAAGACAGGGCAGAAATTTAACCCCGATTACTGGCGAGATCATTCGGCCAACGAACGCACCTATCTGTCTTGGATGCGTGCCTCGATCGCTTTGATGGGTTTTGGTCTGGTCATTTTGCGTTTACGAACGGCATCTTCTACAGTACTAGGATTGGGGTGGTTGTTGGGTTTTGTCTTCGCTATGGTGGGATTATTAACCGTTGTCATCGCCACGCGCCGGTATTTTCTCATCCGGCGAGCGATCGATAGTAATAGCTACGAACCTGCTCAAGTCTGGATTATTTGCTTTAGTATAGCGATCGCTTGTCTCGGGTCGGGAATTCTCTATTTTGTCGCGACCAGTCCCGATAGCGGTGGAGTGGAAAGCATCGGTTTCGATTAAAACCCCATCCTCGGACGGAGCGGGATGGGGAGAAAATTGCTCGATACAGGCGGTAAAATCCAGATAACTACTTAGAATTACCCATTTTCCGACCTTTCCCAAGAAGGGGCAAAAGGTGGACAAATTAAAGGACAAGCGCGCCAATGACTGTGAACAGGGACTCCCAAGCGCTGACAATAGCCATTTCCTCTCCCCTGAAACTTATAAAACCGACAGTAACGACAGGTAGAGGAACAAGTGGCAACTTTCGGGAGAGGATTTCCCGTGGTTTCGAGCGCTGTTAGTTTTGGGGATAGGGTGGAAATGGTGTCTAGCAAGGAAGTCTCCAAGGCTAACGGGGTTCACTAGCGACTCTTACCGTACCTAGTCACAAATTATGTCACAGTCGCCCGTCGTCCCGGAGTATAACGGTTGACACGCTCCTAAAAAATTGAGAAAATCCCTTGCTGCCAGAACTATTCCACCACAACAGGCCTAGAAAAGCCCCAACTTAACGAGACCGCCACCATCATCAATACCATCCACTCTGGCGGTAAATAGGTTGGTTGACAAGCTTTTAATAACAATCTTCCCCCTACCGCTAAAACCGTCAGATAGGCCGCATCTTGTAGGTAAACAAACTCAGCTAACCACTTAACAAATAAACCGGTCAAAAATCCTAGGGCTAACATTCCCAAAATACCACCAGTCAGGAGAATCCAGAATCGATCGGCTAGGGCGATCGCTGTTGTCATACTATCAAGAGAAAAAGCCAGATCCGTAAAAGCAATCAGAACAATAACAGAACCCAAAGATTCTATTCCGAAATTAGGGTCAAAATTTTGGTCTTCTGTCTCTATATTGCGAAATTTCTGCCAAAAATGCTTACCCGCTAACCAGATCAGATAAATAGCGCCCAGTACCTCCACCTGCCAGAATTTAACTGTCCAACTGGCACTGACTAACATGGCAACTCTCAAGACAAATGCCCCAGCTAATCCCCAGTTTAAAGCTTGGCGTTCTTGTCTGGGGTCGGGAAGTTCTCGCACCAAAGCGGCCAGGGCGACGGCATTATCGGCCGATAGAATGGTTTCTAAGACTGCCAGGGTGAGAATAGTGCCGCAAGTGGTTAGAGAGAGATTTTCAGCGATTTTGAGGGGACATAAATTAGCTTTTCACTCCTATTACTGTGTTGAGACAGATTAATCCTTCTACGGTTCTTGGCCAGGTAATGATTTGGTAGTAGTGGCGTAGCCCTCTTGCTCATCTGGTATGAAGTGTGTAAAATATTTATTAATAAAAATAATGGCTCTTCTGGTTTCTGTGTGGAAACGAGGTCTATACTGATAGAATATCCGCAAAATAGCGCTAAAAGTCTTGTCTGATAAGTATTTCACGATTCCATAAGCAAAAATTATCACACAAAGCCGAGAAGAGCCGTTGGGGAACCGTTTGGTATTTTATCCATGACTACAATGCAGAGCAAAGCAAAGGATTAAGCCTCCATCACTACTACCGAATCACCACCCGAATTTGAAAATCGTTAAGCCAGAGGAGGTAGAAAGAGCCTTAAACTTAATTAACAATCGTCCTCGAAAATGCCTTGACTATCGTACCCCAAATGAGAAATTGGCCATGTCTAGCTACTTATTCAGGTCACTTCCTGAAATGCGTTGGACAAAAATTGACCAGACTTGGGGATCAATGTTTCCTCTCCAACTATTAAGAGTGTCGAAATAATAGTGAAATTTTGTGACAAAGTGCAGTCAGATATAAGAATCTTTGCCAGAATCCCGGAAAGCTTCTGTGATAAGTCTCCTTAAAGGAGATTGTTTGCAGTAAGCTCATCTGGCTAACACGCTTTTGGGCGTGATATAGGGAAAAGTTCTGGCGATTGCGCCTAAATGGAGTGATATACAGAAAGTTGACCCATATCGTTACTCTGAAGAGTGTTATACAGAGAGTTGACCTATAATATGTAGTTAGACAGAAATTCAGGAGTAACTTAACGAGGCTATATCCATTAAGGTTTCGCAATTAATGGCGATAAGTTTACTGTTATTAGGAGAACAAAGCCCAATATCATTTTTAAAATGCAGTGAATAATTTTGGTTTTTTTATCATCCAAACAGACTATTAGTAGATAGGTTCAAAAGTTATGTGGTACTTTATAGAAGACAATCAAAAAAGAGGAAGTTTCAGTCTTGAAGAGATGGAATCTTTAGCCAATCAAGGTGATATTAATGAAAATACTTTAGTTTGGAAAAAAGGTATGAAAGAATGGCAACCCCTGAGCCAAACTGAATTAAACGATATTCTACCAGAGGATGCACCTCCACCCATTCCACGCGAATTACCTCCCCCGTTTCCGACTACTTATAGAAATGTTCAAAAAGAAAGAGTTGAAACAACAAGTCCTTATTCCCCAGCACCTGCCTCTCAAGAGGATGCTAGAATAAAGCTGCTCTATGCAGCAAAAGCTAGAATATGGGCGCACTGGCTATTTTGGCTTTTGATTCCCTTCATTGGAGGTATAATTAGTGTTACAAAAACTAAATTAGAAGGTGATGAACCTCGCAATCAAGCAATTAGTGTACTAATCTTGTCTATAATGAATACTATATTTCCAACCTGGTGGTGGTTCAGTTTAGCATTATTGGCAAATATGATTTTCGGTGCATACAAAACCCAAGAACTTATAGAAAAGGCAAGACATCAATTAAATATAAAAGATCCCTTACAAGCTGAAAAACAACTTTTTAACCATTTTTAGTTGCCGTAGGGTGCGTCCCCTAATCTGGATCCTACTGCTCCACCGATCGATTTTTGGGAACGCACCATGCACATTTATTGAAGCTGTGAGTTTAAGTGCGATGCCGATCTTGTAGGGTGCGAAAACGCGCGTGTAACGCACCTTTTTCAAGTTAGCTATAATGTCGGTTAGACAATACTCTTATGAAGCGTTTAACCATCAGATATACATTCATGAGCATATTGTTCCACCAGTAATTCGATTATTTTTTCCTAAGGAATTTGCTTTCGAGCTGCTTGAGATTTAAAGAAGATTACACTTTCTTCTGTTGATTCTAATGTTACTTGAGTAGTTTTGGTTTTACCTTTAGGAACTAACTGGTCTGGAGGCGGTAAAAAATCTTTAACGACTTGTCCCAGTTCCATTGGTTCATCAGTATAAGTTATTTTGCTGTTCATATAGTTTACGTCCTTTTCGCCAATAACCAGCTCCAAAAATTCTAACTTTTCCTTCCCGGTAAGTAAAGCGTACTGTGATAATTCCTTCATTGACTTGCCCCATACAGTAAAATCGATTTTCTTCTTGACTGTGAGCCAGATCTTGTACGATAACTCTTTTGGGGTCAAAAAATGCGTATTGGGCTAATTCAAAGGAAACATCGTGTTTCTGTTGGTTTAAACGATTTTTATCTTCATCCCATTCAAAGCTTTCATCCATAGGCGGAGTTGATAAGCCTAACCACTATGATTTTAACATAGGCTTTAAAGAACATGAGTTGAATCAAATTGATAGGCTGGTGATAGAACATCAAACAACATTACTCGATACATGGCATGACTACTTTGACACTTGAGACAGAACCAACCTTAAATCAAGTGCGATCGCCGTTCTTGTAGGGTGCATTCCCTAATCTGGATCCTACTGCTCCACCGATCGATTTTTGGGAACGCACCCTGCACATTGATTGAAACTGTGAGTCTAAGTGCGATGCCAAAGGCACTGCGTAGCAGATCGCTGATCTTAATAAGCTACATTAACAATAATACTTAAAGAAAAGGCTTAAAGATGCTCAGTAACAAGGGTAAAAAAACAAGTCGCCCCTGGTGTTTTTGCCCGACGATATTGCATATTATAATTAATGAAACAGGTTTTGTTGCTAGATGGATTCGGTTTGGCAAGCCATTACCGATGAAGATGATTGGCAACCTTGCCAAGAATTAGTGGTAAAATTACCAAATAAACCGTTATTTTTCCCCTAACCCTAATCCCCCACCCCCAATAAAATTATGATGCACGGTTTTATTCCCCCTCATCGTTATTTTCCCTATCTTGCTTGGACCGATATAGATTCAATGCCAGATAAGGAAAATGTGGTAATTATTCAACCCATCGGTGCGATCGAACAACACGGCCCCCATCTACCTATTGCCGTCGATGCTGCCATTAGTTTAGGGGTTTTAGGCAAAGCTTTCGAGAAATTAAATACAAATGTTCCCGCCTTTGCTTTACCCTGTCTCTACTACGGAAAATCTAACGAACATTGGTCTTTCCCCGGCACGATTACCCTCTCGGCAACAACCTTATTAACCCTCATTCAAGAAATAGCTGAAAGTCTCTATCGTTCAGGTTTTCGCAAATTAGTATTAATGAACTCCCACGGCGGACAACCGCAAGTTATGGAAATTGCCGCTAGGGATATTCATCAACAATATCCCGATTTTTTAGTATTTCCTTTTTTCACTTGGCGAGTTCCCCACAATGCAGCTGAATTATTCTCGGGATATGAATTAGAATACGGTATTCATGCAGGAGATGTGGAAACTAGCATGATGTTATCATTACTGCCAGAACAGGTAAAAATTGAGCGCGCTGTCCGAGAATATCCCCAAGGTTTGCCAGAAAATAGTTTATTAACTATGGAAGGAAAATTACCCTTTGCTTGGTTAACTAAGGAATTAACTAAAAGTGGAGTGATGGGAGATGCTACTAATGCAAGTAAAGAAAAAGGCGATCGATTATTAGAATCCGTTGCTAATGGTTGGGTACAGGCGATCATTGATGTTTATCGATTCCGTCAACCGAAGTTATACTAATAGAAGATTAATCAGAATTGTTAATAAGCTGTACTGCATTTAAACCTTCTATTGCTAATTTTATTAGCAAGGATCAAACTCCATCTCTCTTATCCTTTGATTCGGGAATTTGATCACTATCTTATATTAACATCAATAGAGGAAATTTTAACCAGACAGGGGTAGTTTTTAGCATAATTATTAATCTCAATCGTGAGTTTTATCCTTGAGTGTTTAGAAATTTTGTAAACGGTAACAAAAAGAAAAAAAAACGACATTTTTTACCATATTTTTTGTACGGGATAAGAATCGAAAACAGAATCAACGCCTAGGATAATTAAGTTTTCTGTAATTGCTTGAGAAATTAATAAACGATCAAAGGGATCTTTGTGATAATAAGGTAAGGTGTCTAATGTCCAAATATGAGATAATTTCAGGGGTAAAATCTGCACATCATTAATTTTAGTTTGATCTTTAACTATTTCCGAGAGAGAAATATCTAAATTTAATTTGCCTAACTGTACCTTGATCTGTATTTCCCAGACGCTGACCAAACTCAAGAAAAGAAGATTATTTCTATCTTCTAGTATCTCAATTGCTGATGAGGAAAGCTGAGGAGAATTCTGGGAAAACCAGATTAAAGTATGACTATCTAAGAGAATATTCATGAGTCAAAATTCCAGAAGTTATCGGGTAAGGGTTGATTGAAATCATCACTCATCCAAATTTTTCCCTGATGCAACCCAAAGACTCGTTTTTTAGGGGAAGATAAAGGCTCCTTTTCCTCCGTGAGAGCTTCTACATATTCTAAGATTTGTTTTTGTTTATCTAGAGGAATTTCCTGCAGCTTGTTAATAATGCTTTCTGTAATTTTATTGCCAGAAATAGTCATGGTTTTCTCAATATATACTGAAATCTACGATGCAAACTTCATGATAGCATTTTAAACATAAATAAAGTTAATTTTTGTAGAACCACTTCCCCAACTTGTTTAAGAGAGTTCCTGCAAAAATCAAAAATCTTCCGGGAGGAGACTCCGAGATAGTCCAGAAGAGGAGAAAAAAGACAAGAGACAACTATCCTGTCCATAAAACCCAAGATTATGTCAAATTTATCTGAGGTTTTCGATATTTTGAGCCGATAGCACCTCGAAAACTTACTTTTACAGGAGGTTTAAGCTAAATTAACCCTATTGTTAAGGATATTAGCTAGAGCAGTTATCTTAATGATCAGGTACGAAGTTTTCGTTTTTGGGAGTCGTTCTTCGATACCAAATTAGATTACACTTCATCTTTATGAGAAACACTGTAACAGACAGAAATTAGCTGTTTCAGTCCCCTAAGGCTGCTGACTTAGAAACAATTGCGTTAGAATTAAAGAAATATTACAAGTGATTGACAAAAATGAGTAAGCCTGATATAGAAAGCATTGCCCTCCAGTTAGAAAGCAGCAACTCTAAAGATCGTCTGCTGGCCTTGGCATCCCTGCGAGAAGTCGCCCCGGAGGAGGCTGTACCCTTGATCAAAAAAGTCCTTTATGATGAAATGCTGCCGGTGCGATCGATGGCTGTCTTTGCTTTGGGAGTCAAACAAACTGAGGAATGCTTTCCTATCCTAGTGGATTTGTTAGCCAATGATGCCGATTATGGCATTCGCGCCGATGCTGCCGGGGCCTTAGGTTATTTAGAAGATATTCGCGCTTTTGAACCCCTACAACGGGCTTTTTACGAAGACACGCAATGGTTAGTCCGCTTTAGTGCCGCCGTCGCTTTGGGCAATTTGGGCGATATTCGGGCTAAACAGGTGTTATTATCGGCCCTCGATAGTAACGAAGCGGTTATTCAACAGGCCGCTATTGCTGCCCTTGGCGAAATCAAAGCAGTGGAAACCGTCGAGAAGCTTTTAACCTTTGTTAACTCCGATGACTGGTTAATTCGGCAGCGATTAGCGGAAGCTTTAGGCCATCTTCCGGCGGAAAAAACGATCGCAGCCTTAAAATTTTTGGTTAAAGACGAACACCCGCAAGTGCGCGAAGCGGCCCGTTTATCCTTGCAAAAATTGGCCAACGTCTAGGGATAGGATAGAATAAATAATCTATTCTTTCAGAGCGATCTATCTTTGCCTACAGCCATTCATGGACATTCAAGAATTTATTAATCTCTGTGCGGGTAAATGGTTTTCTCAGCGCACCAGTTATCAATTAGCTGCCCAAAAAGTTGCCAATAATAAAGCAGAAATCACCATCGATTTGCTGGCTGCCGATGCTGCCGATGTGGTGCAATTATGTTTAGGAAATAACTGTCAGTCCCACACCAGTCTAGGGGGATGGAAAACGACTTGGGATAATTCCGTGGACTATGGACAACCGAAAAAAATCGGTTCTAGCTATTTAGTTTGGCTACCCTCAGAAAATTCTTGGCAAGGAAAATTAATCACATCGGACGGTAAATCGGCAGCGCTGGGAGAATATCATCTCCGAAGCGATCAAGCTTTAACTTTAACCATCGAGGATAATCACCATCGTATCGAGGAAAGAATCTGGTTTGCTAGTCCTAATCTGAGATTGCGTACCAGTATTATCCAGTCGGCCAATGGCGATTGCCAGACGGTTTTCTACTCGGAAATTCGCAAAATGGTTGCTTCTAAGTAGTTGCTATCCCCAATGTCTGAGGTGGGGAAGACAGGGTTAATCTTCCACCACTCCAGTCAAATCCTGCTAACGTCGGCCGCGTCTGCTGCTGCCGAAACCACTGCGACTAGGGGTACGACGAGAACCAGAGGAACCGAAACTAGGAGAACGTTTGACATTATCAGATTTACCCGAATTCTTCAGGGTACTGGAACCATAACCGGAACCACTGGGTTTTGTGGTGGTTGTGCTGCTGCGCTTGGGACTAGAGGAAGTATTACTGGGATAACGACGTAAATTGCCGGTAGAACGGAGAGTTTGCCGATTTTTGACTGCCGGAGGTGGACTATTATGTTTAGTCCGGTATTGATCTACTGCCTGATTATAGGTGGAACCGTAACCACCAAAACCAGTCATCACCCCTCCCGGAGTATAGAGGGGAGGAACGTAGTATTGAGGACGAAAGAGCAAACTACCCAAAGCTTGACCAGCAACAGCACCGAAAAAAGGACTCCAAAAACTCGATTCTTGTCGAATCACCACGGTTTCCTGTTGTCCGGTTTGGGGATTTTGCCGCACTTCCGTGACATTATGGACATACTCGATTTTAAAATCTTCAGTCATGTACAGGGTAGCCTGATCACCGTTGATTTCTACCGCAGTTTTTTCCCCTTTAGCAATGTCCTCATCGGTTAATCTAGCCATTTGCAGGTTAGTGGTGCGAAAGAGGGGTGAAGTCCCCCCAGGGGTGTTTAACAGCATTAAGGTATAAGTGCCATCTCCATCATCGTAGGTAGCTTGTTGCACCTCGTAGCGACCGCTACTAACCTGATTGGATTCTTGTCTTACACTACTGTTATTAGCTGAGGGTGACTGAGTTTGATTTGACGAGGAACCACAGGCCACCGTTGTGCAACAAAGGGTAAGAATTAAAAGGATTGTCGTTACTTGGCGCAGCATAAGGGCAAAATTAAGACTATAAAGGCAGCAATTCCGGGAAATTGAGTAATAGTTGCTCATTGGTCAATTCATCTCCCAATTGAGCAGGAGAAAAATGTACCTGAATCGCACGCAGCCGACCTTGGTAGTGGAGGTTAATTATTGATTTTAAACCATCTTCCAGGGCCTCTCGATCGGCTAGGCTAGTTTCTAAAGCAGCACTCTCACCCTCGAAGGCTATTGTGATCATAACAACTAAGTTATCGGTGACGGGTAAAGTTAAGGGTTCCTTTTCCCCCACTTCCCCAGACACCGATTCACTTAGGTATCTGGCCGCGGAATCGGTAAACAGTTCGTTAACGTAGTCTCCCGCTTCCCCCTCACTCCAAAAAATATCGCCCTCATTAGCCACAGAAAACCAATAGAGGTTCATCTGCAGCAGATTTTGACAAATTTCTACTAAACCCTCCCCCATGACCTCTAAATCGCCTTCGGAATCGATCGCCTCCCGGCCAGTACGATTAAGGATACCGATCAGGGGTGCGACTTCTTGTCCGTAGAGATGCAAAAATAAGCGACAGACCACATAGCGAGTTTTACCCGCAAATTTCTTGAAGCGATCACCTAAAGAACTCATAATCTATCCGATAATCAAGTAAACAGGAAAAAAGCCATCAGCTTTTATTTATTTTGCCATTTTCTAGGCTTCTATGCCTTGATGTCCTGTTAACAGTCTATAATGACTTAGAATCCTATTGGTGTGAGCAAATGGCTGTCCAACTGCAACAAGCTTTAGTGGTTGCTTCTTATATCTTGAAACAGCGTCTAGCGGGAAAAAAGCGTTTTCCCTTAGTTTTAATGCTAGAACCCCTATTTCGCTGTAATTTAGCCTGTACTGGCTGCGGTAAGATTCAACATCCCCCAGAAATCCTCCGCAATCATCTCACCCCAGCAGAATGTTTCGCAGCGGTGGAAGAATGTGGGGTTCCCGTGGTTTCCATCCCCGGGGGCGAGCCGCTTTTACACCCACAAATTGATGAAATTGTCAAGGGGTTAGTGGACAGAAAAAAATTTGTCTATCTGTGTACCAATGCTCTGTTATTGGAGAAAAGCCTGGATAAATTTACTCCTTCACCCTATCTTACCTTTAGTGTCCATCTGGACGGTTTAAAAGCACATCACGATCGCTGTGTGGATCGAGAGGGAGTATTCGATAAGGCAGTACAAGGGATTAAAGCGGCGAAAGCGAGAGGTTTTCGGGTTACTACTAATACCACGGTTTTTGAAGGCACAGAACCGCAAGAAATGCAGGAATTTTTCGATTTTCTCGCTACTTTGGGCATCGATGGTATGATGATTTCCCCCGGTTACAGTTATGAGTGGGCCCCGGATCAAGATAGTTTCTTGAAACGGGAGCAAACTAGAGCTTTATTCCGAGAAATTCTCTCACCTTGGAAATCAGGGCAGAAAAAGTGGAATTTTAACCATAATCCTCTCTTTCTCGATTTTCTCATCGGTGAACAGGACTATGAATGCACTCCTTGGGGTAGTCCTAGTTATAGTCTTTTAGGATGGCAAAAACCCTGTTATCTGCTCAACGAAGGACATTACAAAAGCTTTCGGGAACTTTTAGCAGAAACCAATTGGGATAACTACGGTCGAGCCAGTGGCAATCCTCAATGTGCCGATTGTATGGTACATTGCGGCTATGAACCGACCGCGGCCATGGCAGCTTTTAAACTGGCTAATATGGGACGTGCCATGCAGAGTTTAATCGGAGTCTAATCTAAACTGATTCTAACCAGACGGCGGGGACTTGACTAGGGCGATCGGGTAATTGCATCCATCCCATTTCGCACAGACGAATTACCGAAGTTAATTTTTCTACCAAAGCGGGATCAAAACGAATCCCGCTATAATTTTGACAGCGCTCTAGGGCCTCTCCTAAATCTAGAGCTAGTCGGTCGCCTCGCGGTTGAGTTAATTCCTGAAAATAGGCTGATAATCCTAAAATTCGCGACTCTAGGCTGATTTCTTCCCCTTTTAAGCCGTTGGGAACCCCGCTACCATCCCAGTATTCAAACTCATGGTAAATAATCTGTTGAATTGGGGCTAATTCGGGCATAGTGGCGAGTAATTGTGCGCCTAACACCGATCGATCCCGCCAAAATAACGCATTTGCTCCCTCTAACTGACTGGCACGCTGTCTAAAAACTTCGATCGGAGCCTCCGCTAGACCGATGCGGTATAATAAACCTGCTAATCGTAAGCGTCGTAATCTTAGGGTGGGTAAATCGAGCAATTGTCCCAACATTTCCGCTAAAGCGGCCACCTGTAGGGAAGCAAGGGGATTATCAATATCTCTTTCATCGACTTTTTGAGCCATTCTGAGAAAAGCTTGCAGTTTATTCGCGGCTAAATTTTTATTTAAACGGGATGCTTGTCCTTCTAAGTCGCTTAATTCTCGTGTTTGTCTGCTGACGGTGACTAACTGCTGTTGACTGGTTTGCAGATAGGTGACAATGCGAGAGACTACTCCCGTTAAATCCGTGGGAATGGGATTAATATTTTGACTAATTTCCTGCTGTTGTCTGCTTAAATCGGCCGCTAGACTGGGATTATAAGGATGCAGACGCTCAATTAAGATCGTAGCGGCTTTTTCGACTAAATCGCGATCGAATGTCCATAAACCGTAGAATTTTCGCTCCGTGTCTATTTGGGGTTGACTATCGGACCGGTATTCTTCCGGGGATAACTCATGACAGAGTACCATGGAGGCGTAATCGGGGGAAAGAATGATTAAATTCCACTCATTAACCAAACTATCGCTATTATCTAAGTTCACTAGCGAAACATTCTCTAAACTGCCGGTTTTATGCTCAGAAAAACCACTATCGGCTACGGCAGCGATCGCAATATGACGAGAAGAGCGAGCCATATCTAAATAGCGCTCGGCCTCCTGTAAATACCATTTACCCTGTTGAAAGGTGACTAAGACAAGTGGTTTATTTGTACTATCAGGGCTGCTAGTTTGCAAGATATGATCTTCAAGAGCATGACAGAGAGCCACCAGGGTATTCTTAAAATAGACCCCGTAACTGCTGGGTAATCGTCCCGATGAAGCTCTTTTTAACTGTTGTAAACTGGATTCTACGGTCATAAGTGGCAAGATTAGGGGAAGTGGGAATTATGAATTATGAATTATGAAGTGGGGAGCGGGAATTATGAATTATGAATTGTGAATTATGAAGTGGGGAGACGGAGTAGGGGAGCAGGGGAGCAGGGAGAAAAAACTGATGACTGATAACTGATTACTGTCTCCTCATAGCTTTTTACTTAATTTTATGACCTTAGTGATTTGTACGGGTTTTCATGATTCTAGATTGACCGAGGATTTTTTAGGACATCTGGGGAGCAAATCGGTCAAATTACGTCCCTATATGATTATTTCTCCTTTTTCTTGCTTAAATGAAGCTTTTTCACCGGGAGAAGACCTAACCTTAATTGGGTTTAGTGCGGGGGTGGTAAATGCGATCGCTTTAGCTCATTATTGGCAAGCTCAAGGGGCGAAAATTCGAGCTTTAATTGCTCTGGACGGGTGGGGAGTGCCATTAATCGGTAATTTTCCCATTTATCGCCTTAGTCACGATTATTTTACCCATTGGAGTTCCTGTTTATTGGGTAGCGGTCAAGAAAATTTTTATGCGGATCCCCCTGTAGACCATCTTAGCCTCTGGTCGTCCCCCGATCGAGTTATTGGTTGGTCTGTCAATGGTAATTTTGTCCAACGCACCACAGCGTTAACTTTTTTATCTCAAATCGGTTAGGCGAGAATCAATTAAGTATAATTGGCTAGTCTCCTCCCTATCTTTCCTATTTCTTTACCGCTGCCGACTCATGAGTACATCAGTTCTGAGTTCTTCGATTCTCTTGGTGGGAATTGAGGAGAATATCGCTAAACTAGCCAGTGCGGACTTGAAAGAAGCAGGTTATCGTCCCCTGATTGTGCCTAGCATTGATATCGCTTTTCCAGAAGTGCAAAGTTGGCAGCCAGCGATGATTATACTCGATCGCTTCCTGGCGGGGGAAGCGGGTGTGACTTTTTGTCGTCGTTTACGTTCCCAGGGAAGTTGCGTTTATATTATTTTGTTAGTATCTCAAGAAACCCTAGAACAACGTCTCGCCTGTTTGGAAGCGGGAGCCGACGATTATTTTCTCAAACCCTATAATTCGCCATCTTTTCTCAAATTAATCCGTTTTTACCTGCAACCTCTGGAAACTATCCCCGAACAATTGCGCTTCGGTGACTTAGTATTAGATTTAGCCACTCGTCGTCTCTCCTATAAAAACAAAAATATTGAGTTGACGATGAAGGAATTTGAACTGCTGCGCTACCTGATGATTCACCCGAAAGAAGTATTATCAAGGGATCAAATTCTCGAAAATGTCTGGGGAGACGAATTTCGAGGAGAATCAAACGTTATTGAGGTATATATTCGCTATTTACGCATGAAGATGGAGGCTGGTGGTCAAAAACGCCTCATTCATACCGTGCGCGGTGTCGGCTACGTTTTACGCGAATCTTAACAGGAGTCAGGACTAAGGAGTTAGGAGTCGGTCGACAGGAGATTATTTTATTTATTCTCCCCACTCCGGTGCTCCCCACTCCCTAATTCATAATTCATAATTCATAATTCATAATTCCCACACCCCACCAGCCTAGTCAAGCTCTGCTATTCGATCTGGATGGAGGTGGGGGAATCTATAGGAGGGGTAGAATTGCCAGGGGTAATAGTTTGACGGTATTGACTATAAAGACGGTCGCGCCAGACAAAAAAGCCCTCGTAGGCGCTATTATCGGCTAACCCCGGGATTCCCTTGCCTTGCAATTCCCTGGGTAAGTTGAGATAGGAACCCTGGGGAAACTGAAGCAGTACACTTAATCCCGCCACGGCTAAATCGGCTAAAGTAGGCTGATCCCCGACTAAATAGGGACGATTGGCTAAAATGAGGTTTAAAGCTTCTAAGTCCTGTTGTAGCCCTTTTTTCGCGGTATTGATAGCATCTTTTCCCAGACCTACACCCGTCCCCAAAATATCAATTAATTCCCCCGGCAAGGAACCCAGCAACAAGCGCATAAAATCGGGAGTTTCCCGGGGTAAAAAAGCGGTACGAAAGTTTTGATTTTGGGCAAAAGCGCCGAGAAAAGCGGTTCTTCCTTTTAATCCCAGGGATTCATCGGCCCATTCTTCGATTAATAAACATTGACCCCGTTGTAGGGGATCTGTGGGGATAATTGGTTTTTCAGGATACTTGCGATCGAGATAAAAAGCAATCTCCGTCGAGTCGGCGATATAAGTATCACCATCCTTGAGGACGGGAACCTGTCGCTGTCCAGAAAGACGGAATAATTCTAATTGTCCCACCCCCGGCACCACGTCCCTTTTTTTATAGGCAAGTCCTTTATAGTCAAGGATGAGACGGACTTTCTCACAATAGGCAGATAATTCAAATTGGTAGAGTTCTAGCATAGGATGATATGGCCTCTCGATAAATCAGTTTCTCCCTGATTACTCTAACCCTATCGGGCATCGATCGCCTAAACTTAAAGACTTTACTCCGATTTTGCTCGAACATTTGTACTAAAAACGAGAAAGGCGAAAAAATAATCTTTTGCTAATTTTAGGGACCAGATGTAGCAAACCGAACTCAATAGCTCCACGCTTTTAGGTTAGGATATTTTCAAGCTCCAAAAGCTGGGAATAACATAATATATTCCTATAAGCTAACTTGCGAGAGGCCAATAGCATACCGCTATAGTAGGGGTGCGAGGGCTAACTCCTTTCTCGGATCAGAGGTTACTATGCAATTATCCATGGACGTTTTTAATGAGGTAGTTCGCTATCTCGACAGCCACGAAGAAAAATTACGGATCAAGAAATTAATCTTTTGTATCTGTAAAAAATATTGGGAAAATGATCCTAATATTTTAGACGGTGTGGCTATGGAAGACTTGGTGAAGGAGTTAGTGCAACTCAAAACCAGTAAGGAACAATTAACTTTTTCTGTTTATAAGTTAGTTAAAAGCCTAAATCGTCCTGAAGTTTATGCGGGAGTAGCCACGGTTATTATTGAGCAAATCAGTAAATTATATAGTGGTATTGCTGCCGCCTATGACACCCAATTATCACCATTAGAACCAGCAGTTAACCCTAGGTTTACTGCTGTTAATAATGCTGTCAACAACGAGGAAGATAATTCCTTAAGACAGGTGGTTAGTAGCCTAGAAAATCATCTAGAGACAGAGAGAATGCAAAAATTAATGTTTGCCGCCTGTAAAAATCGTTGGGAAAATGATCGATCAGTGATTAATAATTATGGCTTAAAAAATATTGTTTTAGAACTTCGGCAAAACAATCCTGATTTTTTAAGCTTGCGACAAACTCTCAACCAAATTGCCGAAAATATTAATAAAAAAGCTCTCTACCTAGCCCTAGCCGATATTATTCTTACCCAGCTAGAGCCTCTCTACAATACTAATAACGATTACAAAGAAGAGGATAATGAGTCAAAAAGTCAAACCTTTAACGATCAAATGGTTCATCTAGATGATGATTGTGATTCTTCGGCTAAAACTGCATCTTTCTCCTCCTCTAGAACTAGAAGTAAACCTGTGGATTTTGCCTCTTCGAGAATGGAATTGCCCTTTGCCGAGCCAGCTTTCTTAAACAATAACCCCAGTAATTCCCCACAAATTCCTGCCTACGACCCCTTTGAAATTCGTTTAGAAATTTTGCATTATGCTAATCCTTTACGAGCCAAAATATTGATTTTCTCGCTCCTATTTTATCCTTGGGATCAGAGCAGTCAAGATTGGTTAACCCTGCGAAGTTATACCCTAGAAGATTTACTACAACAACTCATCCAAAGCGGGAAATCTCTCAAGGATATCGAAATTCAACTATACAATATTGCTCACAACCAAATGGATAAGGATGCTAATGTTCAAACCGCCGGTATTCTGTTGCAAGCTTTACAAAGAATTCTCTAATTTTTTACCCCAATTTATCTGGATATTCTACCTATGAAACCCAACGAATTAATTGCACGTTATGCCGCGGGAGAAACTCAATTTAGTGGCTTAAAATTACCTAGAGTTAATTTAGTTGGTGCTGACTTAATTGGCATTGTTTTAAATGAAGCAGATCTACACGGATCCAATCTTCTCTTTACCTATCTTAACCGGGCTAATCTCGCTCAAGCTAATCTTGTGACAGCTAATTTAAGCGGTGCTAGTCTCAACCAAGCTGACTTAAATGGGGCAGATTTACGCAGTGCCAATTTACACGGAGCGATGCTACAAGGGGCTAATCTTCGTGATACTGATATAACCCTAGCTATTCTACTTGATGCTAACTTGAGCGGGGCGGATTTACGCGGGGCTGATTTAAGTAGTGCTAACCTCACTGGTGCTTGTTTGCGGGGAACAAATATGCGTCGGCAAAATAAAAATTGTAACACTAATTTACAAGCGGCTAATCTCTATCGCGCCGACCTGCAAGGGGCTAATATGAAAGGGGTTAATCTGGTGCGAGCTAATCTAGTAGGAGCCAATTTCAAGGAGGCTAATTTGTGTGATGTTGACCTCAGAAAAGCGGATTTAACTAATGCTAATCTCCAAGGTGCTTTACTCACTGATGCTAATTTAATCGGGGCGTGTTTAGTGGGAGCAAATCTAGCGGGAGCCAATTTAGTGCGGTCAAAAATGAGCGATACGGAGGCAATGGGTGCAAATTTCCATAGTACAATTATGACTCAAATAAAACTCGATCGAGCTAATCTTAGTCAAGCTAATTTTCAAGCGGCAAGAATGAATCATGCTGACTTAAGAAGGGCTAATCTTTCAGGAGTTAATCTTAGGGAAGCGGATTTAGTCGATGCTTTCTTTGCTAGAGCAAATCTCACCGGTGCTGATTTAAGTAATGCTAATCTAACTGGTGCTGAGTTAATGAGTGCTAATCTGATGGGAGTTAACTTCCGCGGTGCAATTATGCCGGATGGCAGGATTAATAATTAAAATTACTAGACAATTTTGTTGGCAATTATTCTGGTATAATTAGAGGTAGAATTGAGGGTAATATTATGGTTGAGCCAGTAATTATTGCAGAAGATCTGGGCAAAATCTACACCACCATTACAGTGATCAATCGCGCCGATCAAATTCGTGCGGAGTATGGTATGATCGCGCCGGAACAAATTCGCTCTCTTACCCTAGAAAATGTCTTGGTGGATACGGGGGCAACTACTCTTTGTCTAGTGCCGGAAGTAGTCTCCCGCTTGGGTTTACAGCTTTTAAAAGAAGTAGATGTGGCTACGGCTAAAGGGATAGGAAAAGCGAGAATTTTTCGCGATGCCACCTTGATTATTGCGGGACGGGAAGGGACTTTTGAATGTTTGGAATTACCCGGAGGTCAAAACAATTTATTAGGAGTAATTCCTTTAGAAGCTTTGGGATTAGAACCAGATCTTCGTAGCCAAAAATTGCGAGTTTTACCCACGGAATCTAACGAGACTTATTTAACAATTTTATCGAACCAAATAGCTCTATAAAATTACTTTTTGTCTGACTGTTCCGGCTCTTTCAGCTATAGCAATAATCTCGATTTCTTGACCAGAAACTCCCTTAATCACCCATTCCACCGTACGGCGATAATCTAAACCGTGAGCAAGACTACTATATACTTTATTTGATCGTCCTTCTAAGTGACCGATTTCTTGATCTAATTTTCCCACTATTAAACTCACCTCATCGGCTAAATTTAACTTGACTTGAATGGGACGAACTATCTTTCTTTCCAGTGCTTTTTTGCTGGTATAAGTGGGTAAGAATCCCTGATTTTCTAACTGTAAAACCAGATGATAAATACCATTGCCCTCCGACTTAAGATCAAGACGAGAGATAGCTAAAAGAGGTGACATTAAAGCATGGGCAATAGTAAACTGACATTGTTTCTCACATAAATCTGGTAAATACTTTTCTGGGGCATTTTGCCAGACATTTTTAAAGTCCCAACCGCCAATTTCCACCTCTCCCAATTGGGGATGATGAAAACTTTGCCAATTAATAAAACCCTTTCCCGCTAAATTCTCATCATTCCAACGCTGTAATTTCAATTCATCTTCAAAAGGATGCCAGCGAAACCATTGAACATAATCATCTTTTTTTACTCCTGCTTGGGTGGGTGCATCCCATAACTCCACCGTAAAACCATACCAACCAAAATGATCATAACCGTAATCATCCATGGCACCGTTAGTCACTTCTTTGGGATGATAACGAAAATCGTGATAGACAGAAACGCATTCATAACCAGTCATTGCTTTTCCCTTATCAGCAATATATTTATACATTTCTAAGTCTTCCACGGGGAAATATTCATCGGGATGGGTGCTATAGGGACGCAACATCACTGCTGAATAGGTATGATAGGTAACGAAGCCATTAATATTGGTGTTATTTGCCCAAAATTCGGCTTCTGCACGGGTTTCTGGCTCCGAAAAGGGAAAATCTCCAGCACCCTGTTGTTCCCCTTCAGGAACCCAATAAACAGGATAATTGCGGTTAAAATCTAAACCCTCTAGGGTGGGGGCAGTGGTAAAATTATAGCCATCGTAATCACGGATTAAACCTTCGGTGAGCAAAGTGTAAAAAGTTCCTTCAAATTCCTCCGGTTCGCGACGCACCATAATGCGAGGATCTTGTTCGGAAATTTTCCAAGCTCCACAGGTATCTTTTTGGCGCATTTGTAAGATTAAACCATCGCCGTTAATATCTTCAGGATATAGCCCCGGTTTCTCATCCGTGTGGGGATAGGGGCGAATACTCGATCGTAACAGATAGGGAGTAGTGAGATATTTTTCCGCTCCATCCACGGCTAATCGCGGCAAAATATAGACAGTGTAATGGTCAAGAAGTCTGGTAATTTGGGAATTATGACCGTATTGGCGCAAAAGATGAGAGATAGTGTAGAGAGCGACGGCAGAGCCTGTTACTTCCCCCGCATGGGTGTTAGCATCGATCCAATAGGCAGGTTTTTCTAAATAGGGGCCTGTGGCTTGATTTGTTAGGGTAGTTAACCAGATATCTCGATTTTCGTAGCTTTTACCGATCGAGGTGAGGCTAATTAAATTAGGATAGGATGAAGCTAGGTTTTTCAGGAAAGAAACTAATTCGGCGTAGGGGTAATAGTGGCTAAAATCAAACATAATCTTCTGCAACTAAAAAAAGGATTCTTGGGTTAATTTGACAAAATATGGGATAATAACAGTAAAAAACTATGGATAGTCAAGATATCGCTCGCTATATTGAAGAAACTAACGGTATTTCTAAGCCTTGGCTGTTGGTGCAATTGCGTCTCAAAAAACTGCAAGAACGTCGCACCAGTCTTTCCCAACAGGAATACATCCAAGAATTGGATGATATTCAGCAAGACTTAATGAAATTGGGCGAATGGTGGCGAGGAATCGAGTCAGAAGTCTTTAAACCCTAAGCTGTGGCGATAATCTGTAATACTCGCGGTAAATCCTCAAATTCGCCGATGATGCGTTTCACCGGTTGCGGCCAAACCCGGACTAAAGTGGGAATAGCAGAGACATGATTAGATTCTGCTTGTTCTGGATGTTTAGAGATATCGATCACTTTCAGGGTATAGGGATGGTGTAATTCTCGTTCCAGAAGCTGATGGATCGATTCTAGGGTGTGTTTAGTATTGGCATTATTGCCGGAGACAAATAACCGCAAAACATAACCCTTGGGACTAGGGTTAGTATAGTCGGAGTCAGCACCAATCACCGGAGTAGCCGCGGGAAGCTCCTGATAACGGAGAATCAGATCGTGGGATTGCCAAAGTTGGGGAAACTGCTGACGATAGGTTTCTAAGATAGTGGGATTAGAGGATTGTTCCTGCCAAGGTACAGTAAACCAAGCTTGATCGTCCGTGGCGAAAATAGCATTTAATAAAGGCTGATAGCGACGGACAAGGGGATAGACTTCGGCTCTAGTATGAATACGGTGACTGTAGGGATCTCGCCAGCGATCGATGGTAGCAGTAAAACTAGGAACTAAAAAATGGGGGGGTTCTGACAACCCTAAAGCGGACTGGAGAGCAGCGCAGAGATTCAGATGCCAATGAGTTTGTTTATCAGGATCGATACAGTAAATTAGATCGCCCCCGGGGGTAAACAGGGCGATGCCTTTAAAAATATCGGGCAACACAATCGCGGAAGTAGTCACTTGAGGGGTTCCCCTAGAGAATAAGTAGGAGCTTCTATTTTTCTAGCCTACTAAACTCTTGATCCCTGAAGAATTTCCTTCAGGGTTTTTCTAGATTCTACCCCGCAGCATCATCGCCAGTTCATTGGGGACCGGGGACATGGCCATGGCTACCCCCTCGGTAATCCGTCCCTCTTGATAGAGGCTAAACAGGGATTGATTAGTGGTAATCATGCCGTGGTATTCGCCGTCTTTCATTAATTCGATAATTTCGTCATTTTTGCCGTTGCGAATGTAATCTTTGACGGCCTCTGTATTGACGAGAATATCGTAAAAAGCGGTCCGTTTACCGTCGGTGGTGCGACATAAACCCTGGGAGATAATACAAACTAAAGATTCTGCGATCGCCACCCGCGGCGATTCCCGTTCCTCGGCGCCATAAAGAGTTAAAATCCGGTCAAGGGTTTTTACAGCGCTGTTGGTGTGCAGGGTTCCCAGGACTAAGTGACCGGTTTGGGCAGCTTTCAGGGCAGTATTAACGGTGGCTTTGTCCCGCATCTCCCCCACCAGAATAATATCTGGGTCTTCCCGCAAACAGGCTTTTAGGGCATTATCGAACTCATGGGTGTGTATTCCCACTTCCCGTTGTTTGATCAAACTGCGACGACTTTGATGGACAAATTCGATCGGGTCTTCGATGGTGATAATATGTTTGGGGTGTTCTTTATTGATGTAATCGATCATGGCTGCTAGGGTGGTGGATTTTCCTGAACCCGTCGGACCAGTGATTAAAATCAATCCCTTCTGCACATCGCACACATTCCGGAAGACCATCGGTAAGCGCAATTGTTCCATAGTGGGGATTTTCATGGGAATCAGACGCAAAACCATCCCAGGACCGCGCAGACTTTCAAAGATGTTAATCCGCACCCTAGCGAATTCGTACTGAGTCGCACCGTCAAATTCTAGGTCTTTTTTAAAGCGAAGGATTTCTTCTTCACCGAGGATTTCGCGTAACCAACTATAAAAAGTGTTGATGTCAATTTCAGGATAGTCGAGAATAATCATTTCGCCACGATCCCGCATCCGGGGTTGTTCTCCAACCCCCAGGTGAACGTCCGAATAACCCCGCTCAAAGGCAATCCGAACCAAATGCTCTAAGGTGGGTTGATTGGAAGCGCGACTTTGGGGAGAACGTGGTGGCGATATTTGACCATTTTGCTGCATATTACGCACATTTTTGGTCGGTGTCGCCACCTGTTGGCTCATTTCTTGATTTATCTCTGGTGCGGTTCCCTTGATTAACTCCGAGGGAGGCATCGGGATGGAGGGAACCGGCAGCGGTTGTAGTGATCGCGAGGAAGAATTGGGATTTGGACTCATGAGCAATAGGGGTTTTTCCTTTACTATTCCCCGATTGTACTAACATCTCATCCCCAATTTCTCAATTGCTCATAGACGTTAGATTGAGGAGTACGGAGTCAGCAGTCTCGGAGTCAGGAGTCAGTATTCTCCGAGTCAGCTTTTTTCTCCCATCTCCCTTCTCCCTTCTCGGCTCTCCCCACTTCATAATTGATAATTGATATCAATTCCTGACAGACGTTAGGTTGAGGAGTAAGGAGCCAGTAGTCTCGGAGTCAGGAGTCAGTATTCTCCGAGTCAGCTTTTTTCTCCCCTCTCGGCTCTCCCCACTTGATAATTCATAATTGATAATTGATAATTTATAATTGATAATTCATAATTCCCACTCTCCTATACCTTTTCAACAGGATTTAGTCCCGAAAATCGTTACAATGGAGGTTGCGGGCTGATGATTTTGACTACTCAAGTTTGAGCGAGTTTGACTTGAAATATAAAAACCAAAAATTATCCTTGTAATTTTAGTTTTTCGTAACGTTTAAAAATATCGTTAGTAATTTTTATAGCAGCTTCACGGTGGCTGGCTAAACACAAAGTATATAAAGCGGCATTCTTAGAATTTTTCATGATAACTGGGTTGCTAACGTAGGGAAAAAGTGTTTTTAATCTTTCTGTATATAAATCTGCTAATCTATCGGCAGAGATTTTGTCACGACTGGCATTAGGTTCTTGATTATCAAACAAATTTAATTGAATATTTTGTGGTGGTTGGTAAATTTGCTCTAGCCAATCTACGTTACCCATTACTTTATTCAACCGTTCTAATGCCTCTGTTTTTGGTTCTTGATCCTTTGGCAAAAGCCGAGTAACGCCCATCAACGAAAAGTTAATAAAAATATCGCAAGCTTTAGTTTCTGCTAATTTGATAATAGTTTCCCAATCTACTTGTAATCCATAGGGATCTAAAAAAACAAAAGCTCGTTGAGTAAATTTTTTCTTGAGCAGTAAATTGGGTATAATATCGTTACATAAAATCTCATTACAGTTACCGCGACAGACATGAATTTCACGGACAGAAAACTCCTCACATAAACGTTCTAAACGTTCGGTTCGTTGAGGGGAAGTATCAATAAACCAGTAACCATCAAATGGTGGTTCTGTTCTCAAAGCACGCAGGGGAGAACCTTCAATATATCGTTGTTCATCTTCCTTCGCTGTTGGTCTCACGGAACCAGCAAAAGCGTCTATATAGTAATAAGCTTTAAGCCAAGGTTTTTTTCTGGGATTCTTGGGAGTTTTTTGATTATTCATGATCACAGAATAAGCATTGAGATACTGAGCGAGTAAATCTAACTTATCCTCAGACCATTTACCAATAATATCTTCGCCTTCTTGCCCTCGTTGACTCATATCGATAACTTTGTTTAGGTCAATGTTAATAAATTATCTTGTTGTTTATTTTTTGAGAGTTTTTTTAGGGAGGAACCTGCTCTGATTGTCCATTTAGCATTGTGTTCGTTCCAAGCCACAGGCATTTCATCCCAAATACGCTCATCAAGCATTCTACCACCAGCTTTGGAATAGTTACCACCCCACTGCTTAAAGAAAAAAGCAACTTTAGATTCTCTGGTTTGAGCCAAAATTTCCCTAACCCAATCTGGCTCTATGGGACGATGTTGATAGCCTGATTCACCGCCAACAATAACCCAATCAATCAGCGATAAATCCAGATTTAGTGGTCCTAAAAGAGGTTCACAGGAAAGAAAACGTACTTTGGCTGGTACTGTTTTTAAAGCCTCAATTCTATGGGTATATTGCTGACTTTCTACAGAGACACCCATCCAGATATTTTCCGACCATTCCAGTTTATCTGCTAAAGTTGCTAGTTTTTGAGGACGCTTAGTCAAAATTTGATAAATATGCCAAGGAGTGTCTCGCATCACCGCAAAGATTTCCTGTAAATAGCCAAAGTCTAAATCTTCATGAAAAAGATCACTCATCGAATTGACGAAAATTCGACTCGGTGTGCGCCATTTTTTCGGCTGTTCTAGTCTTTCTCGATGAATAGTAAAATTAAAACCCGTGGGAAAACTTCCTGGAAAACGCATTGTTATTGCTTCTGCATAGCAATGACGACACCCCGGACTCACCTTTGTACAACCAGTGGTGGGATTCCAAGTTTTATCCGTCCATTCAATACCAGTTTTACTACTTGACATTTTTTTACCAGATACTTCAATATAAGGTTAAACTTTTAACAAAGTATTATAGTACAAATTATCTAAATAGGATCAAAGGCTGACAAAAATTAATGCTACTGCCTGATCTCTCCCGATCTCCCTCAGAGGCTATAGTAACTATAATCACCCCTTTAGACCCTAAAATCGTTACAATGGAAGTTGAGGGCTGATTATTTTGACTACTCATTTCTGTTTGATCGTCAGTCTTAGGAGAGGTAAATACGATGAATAGTCGGCAAACTTCAGTCGAACGGGAAAATTTAGGACAATTTTTGTTAGAAAATCTGCAAGATATTACAGATAAACTCGATCAAATTGTCACCGATTCTGATCGGATAATACTGGATAATTTACTACAAGAAACTCAAATTTTATTTGAGCAAGTTAAGGATAACTCTAAAACTTATCAAGTAAGAGCCGATATATTTTGTCAAATTGATGAATTATGGTTTCAGGTATGGGAACAATATAAGAATGAGGGTTCGGCAATAAATTTGATTGAGATTATCAATGAATTTACCGATAGAGTAACTGCCTATGCTAAATTATTTATCGGCCTTGCTCAGATCAATGAGGGAAAGACTGGTGAAGAAAAAGCCGATTTAATCAGAGTGGTGGAAGGTTCACGCATTCTCTCGGAAACGATAGATGTGTTTATTGATATGTTTGCCGATTCAGAACTAGAGCAAATTTACCAGGGAGCTAAAAATGCTCTATCGGTTTCTAATCGTACTATAACCGAATATTTCCAAGATACTGAAACATCCGATTTAGTCACCCAACTGAGAGCTTATAGTAGTTTAATAATTTTAAGAATTCAAGAGCGATTTAATCCTAAGAATGTATCCTCAGAAACTACCTCTCATTCCCTAACAGATGACTTAAGCGATCTTGATCCTTGGACAAGAGACTTAGTGGGGGTTGTTGATTTAGGATCAGAAGACCCAAAAGAATCGTATATTGATTATTTAGTGGAGAAGTATCGGTGAAACGAGTCTTATTCGATAGTGATGTATTGCTAGATGTTTTGGGTAAGCGTGAACCACATTTTCCAGCATCTGTACAAGCATTAAATACAGTTAAAACAGGTAAAACTCAAGGATATATTTATGGTCATGCCGTCACTAATATTTATTATATTTTGTCTAAACAAAACGGAAGGGAAAGCTCAAGAAAGTTGGTTATAATTCTTCTAGAGAATTTGCAAGTTGCTAGGGTGACAGACGCAATAATTAGGCAAGCATTGGCAAGTCAAATGAAAGATTTTGAAGATGCCGTTACCAGTGCCGTTGCTGAATCGGAAAAGCTAGAAATAATCATAACGCGAAACCTAAGAGATTTTGCCGCTTCCCCTGTTCCCGCAATGCTACCAGCCGATTTTTTATCGATTCTTTAACTAATGCTTCGGTAAACGTAAACCATCCGATCGCATAGGGATTAAAATCTGAGTTAAACTGCGTAATTGTTCGGCCGTTCCCATACAAATTAACAGATCCCCGGCCATTAATTCCGTATCTCCAGTCGGTCCCCCAATTAGCGTACCATCGGCGCGACGTATAGCCAAAACTAAGGCCCCCGATCGAGATCTTAAATGTGCTTGACTAAGACTTAAACCGACACAGGGACAAGTCCGCGGATCGATTAAAAATTCTTCCATATAAAATGATCGATCAGTTCCGGTTAAAATCCCATCAACAAAATCCATCACCTGCGGTCGTAGGGCCGCGGCCGCTAATCTTCTACCGCCGGTAATATAGGGAGATACTACCGCATCGGCCCCGGCCCGTTGTAATTTTTGTACTGCTTCCTCGGTACTGGCCCTAGCAATGGCGCGGATTTTCGGATTAAGAGTTTTAGCAGACAAAACTGTATATAAATTCTCCGCATCGGAAGTTAAAGCGGCCACAATACAAATAGCGCGTTCGATTCCTGCCATTTGTAAAGATTTATCTAAGGTAGCATCTCCTTGAACAACAATATAATTTAATTCTTTGGCCCGATTTACCTGTAGGGGGTCTGTATCAATAACTACAAAAGGAATATTTTCCGCGTAAAATTCGATCGCCACCTGTCTCCCCGTGCGACCCAAACCACAGATGATATAGTGTTCTGATAGTCGATCGATCAAGCGTTTCTCCTGTCTCTGTTTGAGTCCCTCTTGAAAATAGCCTTGAATTAAAGCTTCGGTCAAGCGATTAACAATATAACCGATGCTGACTACTCCCATGATAATCAAAACCATTGTAAACAGTCGTCCCCGTTCACCTAGGGGATTAATTTCGCCAAAACCGACGGTAGCGAGGGTACTAATCGTCATATAGGCCGAATCTAGCAAAGTCCAACCCTCGATCAGATGATACCAAAGCGTACCCAGCAAAAATACCACGATCAGGGCAAAAATTCCCCCGATTAATTCCTGACGCAGACGACGATATTTATCTTCACTGATGGACAAGCAAAATTCACCCCTAACACTGTCTAGTAACTTACAATGAAATCAGTTTTTAATCTAAATAACCCGTCCTTCTCAGACGGATTTGATTATAATTTCCCCTATGTCTAATCGCGCAGGAGTTCCCCAGTGAGTCCAGAAACCCTTTTAGAACCAACCTTAGTTGATCCCACTCCCAATTTAAACCCGAATCAACCCTTCGATCGAGATAGTTTTAACAGCTATGTGATGAATACTTATGGTCGCTTTCCCATTGCGATCGCCAAAGGGTTAGGCTGTCTCCTCTGGGATACTTCCGGGAAACAATACCTTGATTTTGTCGCGGGAATTGCCACCTGTACCCTCGGTCACGCGCACCCTGCTTTAATTGAAATGGTTAGCCAGCAAATCCAAAAACTCCATCATGTCTCGAATTTATACTATATTCCCGAACAAGGGGAACTAGCTAAATGGATTGTCGATCATTCCTGCGCTGATAAAGTCTTTTTCTGTAATTCTGGTGCGGAAGCGAACGAAGCGGCGATTAAATTAGTACGAAAATATGCCCATACGGTGCTAGATTTCCTCGAACAGCCAGTGATTTTAACCGCTCACGCTAGTTTTCACGGTCGGACTTTAGCTACCATCACCGCAACCGGTCAACCGAAGTATCAAAAAGACTTTGAACCCCTGATGCCGGGGTTTGCCTATATTCCCTATAATGATATCGAAGCGGTGGAAAATGCGATCGCTGATCTCGATGAGGGTAATCGTCGGGTGGCTGCGATTATGTTGGAACCCTTGCAGGGTGAAGGGGGAGTTCGTCCAGGGGATATCGAATATTTCCAACGTTTACGGCAAATTTGCGACGAAAATAACATTTTGCTTGTCTTTGATGAAGTACAGGTGGGAGTCGGAAGAACTGGTAAACTCTGGGGTTATGAGAATTTAGGAGTGGAACCGGATATTTTCACTTCTGCTAAGGGTTTAGCGGGTGGTATTCCCATCGGTGCGATGATGTGCAGAAAATTCTGTGATGTGTTTGAACCGGGTAGTCATGCGAGTACCTTTGGAGGTAATCCTTTCGCTTGTGCCTCAGCTTTAACAGTATTACAAACCATTGAACGGGATCATCTTCTCGAAAATGTCCAGCAGCGAGGGGAACAATTACGGGCCCGTTTACGCGTGATTGCTTCTCAATATCCCCATCTATTTGTTGATGTGCGCGGTTGGGGTTTAATTAATGGTCTGGAAATTAATTCAGAAAGTGAGTTAGTTTCATCTACTATTGTTAATGCAGCCTTGGCCGAGGGTTTATTAATTGCTCCCGCAGGTCCGAAAGTCCTCCGTTTTGTACCTCCTTTAATTGTCTCGGAAACAGAAGTAGATGAGGCTATGGATAAGCTAGAAGCAGCCATCGCTAAAGTGGTTTAATTTCAGTTATCAGTTATCAGTTACCAGTTACCAGATGTAAGTTTTAAGTTGACAGTTTCCAGTTATGAGTCAATTCTTTTTGAGCTTTCTTCCCTAACTGTCACCTTTTCACTGGACTAGGGGAGGATAAATCTACTGTTGTTCGGGGCAAATAAAATGATCACTTCTGAACCTATTTATTCTCTCCCTAAAACCCCTCCTTTGGAAAATGGTGATCAACTAAGTCGCCAGGAATTTGAGCGTCGTTATCAGAACCTTTCTGAAGTAAAAAAAGCCGAATTAATTGAAGGAATAGTTTATATGTCTTCTCCTGTGCGAGTGCGGAGTCATGGAGAACCTCATTCTGATATTTTAACTTGGTTAGGGGTCTATAAAGCCGCCACAATTGGGGTGATGTCTGCGGATAATACTACTGTGCGTCTGGATGCAGATAATGAAGTACAACCAGATGCTTTACTAAGAATTAAAATTGCTGGACAATCAACTATTAGTGACGATGATTATATCGAAGGTGCGCCGGAATTAATCGTAGAAATCGCCGCTTCTACTGCTTCCTATGATCTCCACAATAAATGGCGAGTTTATCGTCGTAATCAAGTGCAAGAATATCTTGTTTGGCGAGTTTATGAACGTCAATTAGATTGGTTCCGATTAAATGCTGGAGCATATATTAAACTTGAACCCGATAGTCGAGGGATAATTTACTCGCAGGTTTTCCCCGGTCTTTGGTTAGATGTTAATGCTTTATTAGCGGGTAACTTGGGACAGGTTTTGACAGTTTTACAGCAAGGTTTAGCCAGTCAAGAACATCAAGATTTTCTGAATAAATTATCTCAAAAAAAATAATAATTGATATTTAAATTTATGAATTGGCATCCTGACGCTTATCAAGCTTTAATTGCCGAAGATTATCCTCAAGTTGCGGCAATCTACGAGGAACTAATCGATAACAATCCTGAAAATGTTTCTGACTATTGGTACTTGGGAGTTGCCTATCTTCTGCAAAATTTAGCAGCAGAGGCACAGGTGATGTGGCAAAATGTTTTAAGGGAAGGTAATCTGGAAGAAGTTAAGCAATGGCAAGCAGAATTAGAAGCGGTTTTAGACGCAGAAGCGCGACGACAACAAAGAAAAGGTGATCTGGCAGCCGTAGAATATTTTCGCTATCATCTACAGGAAATTGTTCCCAAGTCAATTAATAATTTATTAGCTTTATTCGACTTAGCTTTAGATTTAGAAATATTCGATCCGGGAGAACTACTTAATTATCCTATTCAAGAGAATCTCAGATATAATCCTAATCGAGAATTGCTTTTAAATGTAGTTCTCAAAAGTCTTTTATATCCCCATGAATTAACTTTAGACTTAGCTCAAGCAAGTTTACCTTACCTAGGGGAATTAGCTGATAGTTTTATCCCGCAAGCTTTTCAGATAGCAGCACGAGTCACCAACGAGCAACAAAGTCCCGCTTTTGGAGTGGAAATTATTAAACTTTGTCTGCAATTAAGACCAAATGATCTGAGTCTTTTGGAACAATTGGTTAACCTCTATATTTTAGCCGAAGACTTTGATAATTCTTTAATAACTGCCTATCAATTGCGAGAAATTTGTCTAACCCCAACCCTAAAGTTATACAGTAATTATCTAATTTTGTTAATACTTTTGCGCTGGGGAGTTTGGCAAGAAATTGATCATATGTATCAAGAATATCAGAATTTATTACAGGAATTAACCCGTCGGAAAAATATTACTCTAGAACCGATTATTAAAACTAGCTTTCTCAATGTTTCTAGTCCCCTACCCTACCTAGGCGATCGAGCCTTAGCCAACCGACAATTAACTAATCGCGTCGCCGAAATTTTCCTTGATAATAATAGTTTAAAAACTCCTTTAGTTACAAGCAAAAAAGCTCCAGAAAAACTAACGATTGGTTATCTTGCTAGTACCTTAAAACATCATTCTGTCGGTTGGTTAAGTCGTTGGTTAATTCACCATCATGATCGAGAAAAATTGCAAATAGCCATCTATACTATTAACCAAGAAGAAGATGAAATTACCCGTCAATGGTTCCGGGATAGCCGAGATATTATCCGTCATTTTCCCTACGCTCAAAATCCCCTAGAAGTTGCCCAACAAATTCAACAGGATCAGATAGATATTCTAGTAGATTTAGATAGTTTAACCCATAATCTCACCAATCAGATTATCGCCCTGAAACCCGCAGCAAAACAAGTGACTTGGTTAGGTTGGGATGCTTCTGGATTAGCAACTATAGATTACTATATCGCCGATCCCTACGTTTTACCCCAGCAAGCGGAGGAATATTATCGAGAAAAAATCTATCGTTTACCAGAGACATATTTAGCAGTGGATGGTTTTGAAATCGGCACTCCCAATCTCCGTCGAGAAGATTTAGAAATTCCCCCCGATGCTACCATCTATTTTTCCGTACAAAGTGGCATTAAACGCCATCCTGATACTATTAAACTTCAGATGAAAATTCTCGCACAAGTGCCTAATAGTTATTTTCTGATTAAGGGAGTCGGTAAGACTGAAAAAATTCAAGAATTATTTACTGAAATAGCGATTCGGGAGGGAGTTAATCCCCAAAGATTGCGGTTTTTACCGAGAGATATAGATGAATATACCCATCGCGCTAATTTACGGATTGCCGATGTGGTTTTAGATACCTATCCCTACAATGGCGCTACCACCACCTTAGAAGTTTTATGGCAAGGAATCCCTTTAGTTACACTGGTAGGAGAACAATTTTCCGCCCGCAATAGTTATACTTTTATGATTAATGCTGGTATTGAAGCCGGAATTGGATGGAATGAGGCAGAATATATCGACTGGGGAGTAAAATTAGGACTCGATCGTGCCTTTCGTCAAGACATCAGTCATCAACTGTTAGGAAATCGTGACACAGCCCCCCTCTGGCAAGGGAAAAAATTCGCCCAAAATATGGAAAATGCCTATTTAAAAATCTGGGAGGGAAATTGATAATGAGAAAGTTATTCGCAATCAATAAAGTATCGAATCGGGGCAAGAAAAATTCAGCGTCGGGGAGTTTAAAAAGATTAGAGGATTTAATAGAACTCTTGCCAATTAATTAGGGTTTGCTGAAAAAGTTTGTTGGTGGGGTTAGGAGTCGGTCGTCGGGAGTCAAATGAAAGTGCAAGGATTTTGAGTCCCTCGGATCGATTTCTCAACGTTTGTTTCTGGCACTTTTTTGGCTAAAAAAGTCTCAAAACCGTTTTCTAGTAAGGCTTACAGTAATTTTCAGCAAGCCCTAACTAGAAAGACTTTTAGTCTTTAGATAATATTAGGTCTAGATCTCCTGTTCACCGATTACTGACCTAGTAAATTAACTTGGCACGACTACTTAATTTCTACGGGTTCTAAATTGTCGGCAGGAGTAAAACCAAAGAGACGGGAATAAAAATAAAATTCTGCATCTAATGCTCGTTTTATCGATTCAGCTTGACGAAATCCATGTTGTTCTCCGGCAAAGGGAACGTAAGCGACGGGTAAACCTTTTACTTTTAAAGCTTCTACCATCATTTCCGCTTGATTGGGTGGAACCACTCGGTCTTCTAAACCTTGGAAAAAGATCACCGGACAAGATAACTGAGCGGTAAAATGAATAGGCGAGCGCTGATAGTAAATTTCCTTTTCTTCGGGATAACGTCCCACCAATTTATCTAAATATCTCGACTCGAATTTATGGGTATCGGTGGCTAAAACCTCTAAATCACTAACTCCGTAATAACTAGCTCCTGCTTTAAAAGTATCATGAAAAGTTAGGGCTGCTAAAGTTGTATAACCCCCGGCGCTGCCTCCAGAAATTGCCAATCTTTCCCCATCGACTAATCCCTGATTAACCAAATATTTTGCCCCGTTGATGCAGTCTTCCACATCGACAATTCCCCAATTTCCCTGCAAACGCTGACGATATTGACGACCATAACCCGTACTACCGCCATAATTGACATCTAGATAGCCAAAGCCGCGACTGGTCCAGTATTGCACCCTTAGACTTAAACTAGAGGTAGCCGCGGCCGTCGGTCCACCGTGACTTTTGACTAAAAGGGGCGGTAATTCGCCATTGGGGGCGGTATAATCGGGGTTTTTGGGGGGATAATACCAAGCATAGGCCGTTAGTCCCTGACTGGTGGGAAAAGCGAGCATTTCCGGAATCGAGAAATAATCGCTAGAAATGGTTAAATTACTGGAAGATTTGAGAATTTCTCTAGTTCCTGTGGCTAAATCCATTGAGACAACCGCCGTTACTTCCCTGAAAGAACCGCCAATAAAAACTATTTTGTTATCGCTAACTTGTAGGGAAGAAATGTTAGTATCAGCAGTAATAATTTCTTGGAATTCTCGATTAACAGTATCGATACTCCCTAAATGCCAACGACCATCTTTTGTATAGCTACAAATAATCTGGGATTCCCCGGCGAAGCCGTAGTTAGATAAACCAAAAACCCAATGAGGATAGGCAAATTCAGCCTCGATCCGTTCGAGAACTGCTTCTATTTGTTCATCGTGTTTAAAGCAATAAAAGTTCCAGAAATCATTGCGATCGCTGGTAAAATATAACTGTTGATCGGCAGACCAGCGCGGTTCACATACTGACTCATTTTCACCACCAGCAATGACCCGAATATTACTTAAATAAAGATTATTAATATCCGCCACCCAGAGAAAAGAACTATCCCAGGGCATATTAGGATGATTCCAACTAATCCAAGCTAATCGAGAACCATCGGCAGTTAAGCGAGGAGAGGTATAAAAATCATCGCCAGATACTAAAGTTTTTATTTCTCCCGTATCCACATCGATGCTGACAATACTATTAACTGGTTCTCGATCTTTTTGGCTATGATCTTCACAAATACAGATTAAACGATTGCCAAATTTATCGAGAATTAAATCCGCATAACGACAGGAATTTTCTGGGGTCAGAGGTTGGGGTAAACTATCGGCAGTTTGGCGATAAATTCTTTGGTCGGCAAAATTACAAAAATAGATAATTCCGGCAACAATTAGATAGGAACCTCCCCCGTATTCATGGACACGAGTTCGCACATTAAAAGGTGCTGGGGTGATTTCTGTGGTTGTGCCGTCGGGGTTTAATTTAACTAAAACATTTCGCCCCTTTTCCTGTGGTCTGCCTTCTAACCAATAAATATCTTCTCCATCTACAGTTACACCACCAAGACTAATCGATGCTGCCACAATTAGATCGGAGGTAATCGGCGATTTCCAGGAACCGTAAGCTGATATTTGATGAGACATTTTCGACTAAAGCAGTGATCCTAATGGTGAACTAACTTGATCAGAAAGGCTGATAAATTAAGAAAATTTCGAGTAAACAGGACAAAGTAGGGATTGGCTGCATCCCTACCTAACTCTCTGTTTTCCTGCAATCGGAGCGGCGGGATTCGAACCCACGACCCCTACTACCCCAAAGTAGTGCGCTACCAAGCTGCGCTACGCCCCGATATTGAACCTTAACCATCATAGCGATAATCGCAGCATTTTGCAAGCTTTTTTTTTCTTCCTTTCTCCCCCATTCCAGGAATTAGCGGCCAGCTATCTAGCTAATTGGGGAATACGTCCTTTTAATCCCGTCATTAATTGCAGGGCAAACAATTTCAACGGGGGGAAACCGCGCATCATTGCCAATCCTAGACGACGGATGACAACGATGGGCGGCCAGTTATTGGAGAACAGGCGATCAAGAAAATCCGTGAAGCCTAAAATCGCTAAATTCTCCGATCTACGCCATTTTTCGTAGGATTTTAGGGTAGAAAGCGCTCCTATATCTTCTTGCTTTTCCGCTGCTTCCTTTAATACCTGCGCTAAAGCGGCCGCGTCGCGAATGCCTAAATTTAAACCTTGACCACCGACGGGATGACAACAGTGAGCGGCATCACCAATTAAAGCCAGTCGGGGTTTAACATAAGTATCACTCTGCATTAACTGTACGGGAAAGAGAGCGCGGGGGCTAACTAATTCGAGTTTTCCCAGTAATCCCCCCGTATATGCCTCTAATTTCTTGATAAATTCCGCTTCGGGCATTTCTTGCAGTTTTTTCGCTTCCCCATGCGGATTTGTCCAAACGATCTGACAGCGATTACCCTGGAGCGGTAAAATGCCCATCGGACCGGTGGGCCAAAATCTTTCAAAGGCGGTATCGTTGCGATCGAGTTGATGTTTAATGGTGAAAGCGACACAGGATTGCCAATATTTCCAACCTTTGGTTTTAATTTGCGCCCCTTGCCGGATAGCGGATCTAGCTCCATCGGCCCCGATGACTAATTTTGTGGTGATTTTTCGGGTTTCACCGGCTTCTTCCAGGGTGACAGTGGCTGTTTCTCCTCCGTACTCCACTTCTAAGACTTTAGCAGGGGATAACCAGTCAATGCGATCGCAATCTTGGCTGGCCTTGTGCAGGGCCGTTAAAATCACTTGATGTTCGCCCACATAGCCCAAATAATCGGTTTTTAGCTCATCGACCACAAAGGGGACAAAAATCGGAAAATCGGCATCAGAAAGGCGAATATGACGAAATTTACCGATACTGGGCGAGATTTTATCCCAGATACCCAAGCCTGTAAAAATCCGGCTGGACATCAGCGAGAGGGCATAAGCTTGACGACGGGAGGCGGCCACCTCTAGGGGACGTTCCTCGATCATAGCGATATTTAATCCTGTATTTTTTAAAGCCACCGCTAGGGTGGTTCCGACTATACCGCCCCCGACAATGATTAAATCGTAGCTGTCCCGTCTTAACATATAAATATTTTTCTCAAAGATCATCAGTGACTACACTGATCTATTCTGACACGATTTTCGGGGTTGCTGTCGGGTTTGATGGTCTTCACCCCACCTAGCCATTGAGAGACTTTCAAGGGTTTTGTCCGTGGTTGAGAGTTTCGGGTTAGGGTTAAGTAAGTGTTTTGGCTCTCTGGCAAGAGCGCCTCTCTTAACTAGGAAATCACCATGGAACTTGATCAACGAATAGCCGATTTTTATGACTCCTCTAGTGGACTATGGGAAAGGATTTGGGGCGAACATATGCACCATGGTTACTATGGTCGCGGCGGCAAGATTAAACTCGATCGCCGTCAGGCACAAATTGATTTAATAGAAGAATTATTAACTTGGGGAAATGTCACTGGCGCTAATCAGATTCTTGATGTCGGTTGTGGTATTGGTGGCAGTAGTCTTTATCTGGCCGAAAAATTTCACAGCCAAGCGGTGGGGATTACCCTTTCCCCAGTACAAGCCGCTAGAGCCAGCCAAAGAGCGCAAGAGTTCAATTTAGAAGAACAAGTCAGTTTTTGTGTGGCTGATGCCCTAAAAACCCCTTTTCCTGACGATAATTTTGATCTGGTCTGGTCATTGGAAAGTGGCGAACATATGCCCGATAAAAGGCAATTTCTGCGGGAATGTTATCGGGTTTTGCAGCCCGGGGGGACTTTTTTGATGGCTACTTGGTGTCATCGTCCCACCACTTCCCTGGCCGGTAATTTAACGGAAGGGGAGATTAAACTATTAAACGAGATTTATCGGGTTTATTGTCTCCCCTATGTGATTTCTTTGCCAGAATACGCCGATATTGCCCGTGAAGTTGGCTTTCAAGACCTAAAAACCGATGATTGGTCCCTATCGGTGGCGGCCTTTTGGGATGTGGTGATTGACTCGGCCCTCAGCACAGATGCGATCGCTGGTTTGTTAGCAAGCGGTTACACTACTATCCAAGGGGCCTTATCTTTAGGGTTAATGCGGCGCGGTTACGAGTCGGGTTTAATTCGTTTTGGCCTACTGCAAGGGAAAAAATAAAGGCTGATCTCTCCATTTCTTTTTAACAAAACTTAACAATTATTGGCAAAATTTTGCTTGCTTTTCTGGGGAGATTTTGAGATAATATTTTTAAAAGATTTTATTCATAATGGAAATACTGACAATCACAGAAACTTGCACAGATTCCCAGTATAAGAAAAGCATAACGCAAACCGCCGCCTAAGTCAAGCCCTTTCCCATACTTATGGGTGCGAATTTCCAGAAATCAAAAAAAAGGCTTTGGTGGGGGGCAGTGATCAGGTAGAACCGGGGAACGAGATAATCTTCAAGCAAGATTCTGTATTTCTAAAATTCTACACTTAGGTTTTCCTAAAATGGCTCAGGGCAGATTTGAACTGCCGACCTTGGGCTTATGAGTCCCCTGCTCTGACCAACTGAGCTACTAAGCCGTTGTTTACACAGTTATCAATCATAACACACAATCACCCAATTGCACAAGAGCAAAAAAGGGAAGATTTTTTCTTCCCTTTGGGGGCATCTTTAACGTCTGCCTGGCAGGAAAGCGATGGGATTAACTGCGCCCTGGCCGGAGGGGTGAACCTCGAAATGGAGGTGGGGGCCGGTGCTAAAGCCGGTGCTACCCATCTGGGCGATTGGCTCGCCTTGCTGAACAGTTTCGCCGCGACGCACCAACAGACGGCTGTTATGGGCATAGAGAGTGACGCTGCCATCGGGGTGACGCAGTTTCACCAGATTGCCATAACCACCCGAATTCCAACCGGAGGCGATTACTTCACCGGCGGCCGCCGCCACAACTGGTGTACCCACTGGACCGGCGATATCGATGCCGCGATGAGGTCTGCCCCAGCGCCAACCGAAACCGGAGGTTAACACACCTCTAGTGGGCCAGATAAAGCCAGTAAAAATAGGGGCGGGGTTAGGTAAATGCTCATCGGGATTAGCGAGGGGAGGAAGGGAAGGTTCTACGGTTTCGCCGACGGGGATTCGGAGGCGGTCATTATATTCTTCCACATTGGTAGGAGCCGAACCGATAATCTGGGGGGGGGTGCTTTGGTTAGAACGCGAACGAAGGGCAGTCCATTGGGGATTAGCGGTTATTTGCCGATCCTCGACAGTTTCTGCGGGATTATCGACGGGAATAGCGATACTTTTCTGGGTTTCCGAAAGGTTAGTTTCCCGCAGATTAGCCACCTCTTGGCGCAATCTTTCCCGATAGCTGCCGGTGATATTTTCGGGGAATTCTTCTGTCCCCGTGGTGGCGGTGGCGGCGGGCAAATTTTGCCGATTGCTGGGGTTAAAGGACAATCTAGGGCGATCGCCGACCAAGGGGGTAAGATTTTGATTAACTCTAGCGTTGGCAGAGCGGTCGGGAACCACTAGGGTTTGATTAACTTTAATCCGGTTGGGGTTGTCAATGCCGTTTTCCCTGGCTAATTCGGCGGGGGTGATGCCGAGAGCGCGAGCGATCGTGTTTAAGGTATCCCCGGGCCGAACCCGATAAACTTGATTTTCTGGGGGAACTATGACGCGAGGATGGGGAATGGGGGGAATTTCAGTCACAGGGGCCGGATTTCGTAGGGCAACGCTGGGAATTTCCGGTCTGCTTGTCAAGGGAGGATTAACGGGAATTGTGGCTATCGGGCGATCACTTTCAGGGGTGGGAACGGGAATCGGGATCACCTGGCCAGTTGGTCGGGGGGATTCTTCGGGAGCAATAACGGGAATCTCGACACCAGTTGGCGAATTATCGGGAACGAGAGCGGTAGTTTCAGTAACGATTACTGTTTCCCCAGAATTGGACTGATGGGGGGTTTCCTCGGTCCGCAAGGCGGCCAAACTTTCTTGGAGACGTTGACGGGTTTGACGGAGACTAGCAGAGGAACTATCCAACTGCTCAGGAGTTGCTGCCGGGGCTGCCGAGGGCAACTGCTCAGGAGTGGGTATTTTTAAAGTTTGTCCGATAATCAAATCGGATTGGGGGGAGAGATTATTGCGGGTAGCGATCGCTGTGGGGGTGGTTTGATAGGTGTCGGCTAAACTCCACAGGGATTCTCCCGGTTTTACCTGATGCTCAACTACTGATGTGGCGATGAATTTGACGGTGGCAAGTGCTTGGGATTGGATTATCTGCGGTTCTTTGAGTTTTTTACCCGCATCCTTGGCTTTTTGGGACAGGTCGATCACTTCCCATGCCAAGGGTAGAGAATTGGCGGCCTGGGCTGATTCTGAGGTGGAGTTGAGAATGCTAGGTACTCCCAGGGAGAGTGCTAATCCCAGCAGAGCAACTGAGTAACGGACTCGGTTAGACTCAGCGGTGCAATTCTGTTCTGGGGTAGCGGATGTGATGGGGGGGTGGATAAAAGTCTCTTTCAAACAGACCTCCTGTGGTGTAAAGAGTTAGCTAGAGCCAGTGGATTAAGCCGATGATTCTAGCTTTCAGCATTAGCCTTGAGGCTAGAGTAGAAGTTAGACAACTTTACTTTTTAGTCAAAATACCTAAAGGTGACTTTTAAGAGAGACTAACTTAGATTTTGCAATCATGCAAGTCTCCCTCTGACCATTAGCACCGGGATCACGGCAAGTTGGTGACATTTTGAATGTCCAGATTGACGATGCTCTATCTCAGTTGTTCCAAGCTGATCAGCATTTTTCGTCTTGCCAATTTTTGCCAGTTTTTTGATAGAAAATTTTTATCGGTTTTGCCGTTTAGAAAGAAATTATTAATCATTCGCTGCTCGCAAGGGGCAACGATGGCTATTGGGGGGGCAATAATTAGGGTTTGCCCAAAAAGTTTTTCGTGGGGTGTGGGGTGTGGGGTGTGGGGTGTGGGGTTTTACCGAGAACAATACGGGGCGTTGATGTCAAAACAAATACAGCCTAACGCCTACCGGCTCTTCATAGAAATTCCCCAAGCTAGAGAAAATTATTGGGATGAGCCTCAAAGATATTATTGATGCGTTACCTGCGGGTTTTTGCACCCGACAAGAGCGGTGATCGTACTATCCTTATAGTTGGTATCCTAATGTTATCAACACAACATCTTCTAGTTGAGCTATTGTTTCAGTCCTAAGTAGTCCTAACCGCTGAATTAAACGGGTCTTATCTAGCACTCTAATTTGAAAACAAAGTGCGACTGAATCCTGCGATAAACCGCCATCTCCCTGTCTAATCAACAGACAGATTGGTAATGAAGCACGGCGTTGGTTTGTCGTTAGGGGAATAGCAATGGTTGTTGTGGAAAATTGAGAAACAATATCATTTTGGAAAATAATGATAGGACGAATGCCTGCCTGCTCAGAACCTTGAGCAGGATTGAGGTTTGCTAACCAAACTTCCCCACGTTTAAGCTGTTCAGTCATTGATGCTCTTCCTGAGCAAGCATCGCCGCATAATCATCCATTCCAGCTTCGGCAAAGATACGGTCTTCCTCGGCGAAATCAGTCGCAAGGGAAACAAGTTGACTAGGATCGAGAATGGTCTGGCGGCGTTTATCTTGGAACTTGAGAAAAGCAATGAAGTCAGCAACTTGCTGAAGTTGATCATTGGTTAGTTGGTCAAGGTCTTGCTTAAGAGCTTGGCGAGTGACTGGCATAGCAGCGAGTTAGAAGATTGTAAGCTTTTAATTTATTTTACCTTTTTCGTCCCTGAAACTGAACCTCTCTATTCTCACTTAAGCGATCGCATTTTCAGAAATTCATGGTTCTAGAGCAACCCAAGTCAAAAAAGCCAAACATCTTCAACTTTTGATAACTGCTCTGAGTCCAGTTCACCTAATACCAATCGATTTTAGTTTTGATCCCCCCTGCCCCCCTTGATAAGGGGGGTGCAGCTCCCCCCTGCCCCCCTTATTAAGGGGTGTGCCGATCCCCCCTTACTCCCCCCTTATTAAGGGGGGAATCTGATAATTTTTAACGACTATCTACTTAACTCTAGGAAATGACAGGTTTCAATCATTGAATTAAAAAGAATACACGGCTGTTTTGATATTTTGGTAGTTATCATCTAGGTCTGATTCTAGGAGAATAATCGCAGTAATTCTTCTAGTCATCTCGCTTACTTCCTGCACTTCTGCGATAGTTAATCCCCGTCCTAATAATTTTTCCTCGCGATAACTTAGCCATTTTTTAATAACTTGATAACCCCCGATGGTATATTCCCACACCCGGGCCGGTATATTTTGCCAATAGGCTCGATCGTTGAGATAAATATCATAGGTGGTCGTTCCTAATAATTTTCGCATTTCTGGGCTAATTACGCTGATTTCTGCGGTTGTATATTGTCTGGCAATCGCTTTTCCTTTACCCGGCATCGTCACACCATTTTTACCCCCGTGTCCCCAACCGACGTTAATAATTAAATCTCCCTTGTCTGGGTTTAAATTTCCCCCATCAGTGCAGGAAATCAAGGCGATTTTTTGCAGTGCAGGGGTCGGTTTTTTTGTCACTCCTATAACGGGGTTTTCTGTGTCTAAAAGAGAGGCGATCGCTTGTCCTAATTCGGCAGATTTAATTAATAATTCTTGGCTATTGGGAAGGGGAATTCTTGGGAAGTCTTGACGAATACCGTCGGCATTTTCCCGAAGATACAAGGGAGAGTAACCAATCGCTAATGCGTGCAGCCAAATTAAGGAGGCATTCTCGATATTTTCCTCGAGATTATTAATACCAATTTGCTTTAAGTATTGACGAGATTTCTCCGAGAGATTAGCTGTTATTTGAGAAGTATTAAAGTCACTGGAATCGAATAATTTTCCCTGAGTATTATCTTCTGTATTTACTTTTTCTGAATAGTTTTGACGTAATCGCATAGGAAAATAATAAGCATGACCTCTTTGAAAATCATTATCTCCTAACAATTGTGTATAACATATTGGTATCCCTTCAGGATTAGCAACTCCTGCTGGACGACTCATAAGAAATGAATTTCCTTCCCAACATTGTGACCATAAATCAGGTCTGGAACGATTCCATAAAGGACTAATCTTGCTGTAATAACACCATCTAACTTCAAAAGGTCGAAGTAAATAGCGTATAATGTTATTTTGTTGAAAACCTTCTAATTTTTGAACTTTTAAACGTACTTTTTTAGCTTCAAATCCACTAGCATCTTCCGTTAATCCAGTTTTTAATGTTTTCAGTTCTTCCCATGTTATCGAAGTATCATAATACATTTTAATTCTTGTTTCTAAACTTGATTTATCAATATCAATTAATGCTCCTCCCCTTTTTTCCATTAATCCATTGCTAGGTGGTTCTTTACATAAATCTGTTAACTTTGGCCATGCTAAATAGTGAGAGGAAACATCGGAGGGACGGAAAGAATAACGATTAGATTGTTCTGGGTTAGAGACTTGATAAAAAGCATCAAAATCTTGATTGTTTAAACTATCTAATAACTGTTCTCGTTTAGCAACTCCCCAGAAATGGCGAAAATAGACATCAACATTTTTATTCCTTACTTCCTTTCTTACCATTAGTCCGATAGTTGTCCCGACTCGAATCCCTTCCTTATTGTATTGAGTAGAAAAAACACTAGGATCGGGATTACCTTCAGGGGTTAACTTTCCCGTTTCCCGACTATCACCATTGAGACAATCAAACCAAAGACGATCGAATTCTTGTAAAAATCTTTGCCGCATCACCACAAAAGAAGGATCAGCGAGATAGGAAAAATTAGAAACATAACAAACAACTCCTTTACCGGTATTTTCAGAGATACATCTTTCTGCTAAACGAAAAAAGCGCACATAGAGATCATCCAAATTAAACTTTTTAATCCCCCAATCGGAGATCAAACCCTGTTTATACACTTCCACTAAACCTGCTTCTTCTGCGGGACTGGTTCCAGCAAAAGCATTGTAGGGAGGATTACCGAGAATAACTAAAATCGGTTTACCGCGCTTAACTTCATCAGCTGCCTCTCGTTCCTTATTTAACTCCGGAAAATTTAATTGTAGCTGTTGAATTTTCTGTTTGCTTTCCTCGTCTGGGGGTTGCCAACCGGTTAAAGCATTAGTCAGATAAACCCCGACGCGTTCACTATCTTCTATTAAAGGTACACCCAAACTTTGCAGGAATAAACCTAATTGTAGATGAGCGACGACAAAAGGAGCGGTTAAAATCTCGAAACCGAAAATTCTTTCTATGGCTGCTTTTTTCACCAAAGCCATGGCTAAAGCACCCGCGCCATTTTCCTGTAAAGTATCGGTAATATAGCGCAAAACCTCGACTAAATAAGCGCCGGTTCCACAGCAAGGATCGAGAATATAAACATCGGGATTAGCTAAACCGTCCTCGATATTTAATTCTTCTCGTAAAACTCGATCGACTCGCGCTACCATATAGCGAACAATTTCCGGAGGAGTGTACCAAACTCCCAATTCTTTGCGTAAATCGGGATCAAAAGCTTGCAAAAATGGTTCATAGAAATACTGTACCGCTTGTCCTTCATCGAATTGACGAAAAAATTCCTCTCGTCGCACTCGATTTAAAGCTGCACCGGTCCAGTTCAAGACTTCTACTAATCCCAAAGATTTTAACTTACTCGGTGCGGCGATCTGCTCAAAAAGAATCGCTAACATGGGAACATGGAGATAGTAGGCTGCTAATTTCCAATCGAAATTATCCTCGCGATTGAGGTTTTGCTTGTGCCATAATACCCAAGCAGAAAATAAACCATAAAAGAGGGTTTGCACGAGGGTAGAACGAAAAAATTTATTTCCCTGTTCCTGTTCAAATTTGATACCTAGGGCATTTTCTAAAGCTTGACGAATATTGGCCAGAGCGGGAAGATCGGAATGATGTTCTAAGCGTGCTTTTGCGTCGCGCGCATAGGAAGCGAGGAACCAAGCAACATCAGCCGGTGAGGTGATAGGAGCCGCCTGTAAAAGCACTCTCTTTAGGTATTCTAAGAGGCTATCACCCTGTTCGGCGGCAAATTTGGATGGATTTGAGGTTTTTAGCCAAAACTCGGCTTCTGACGGGGCTAAACTATAGGCTTCTAATTCTACCGGTTGACCTTGGCTATTGCGACCGATGAGCAGAAAATCGCGATAATTGCTGACTAATACTTGACCGTATTTTTGCCAGTATTTTTGTACTTGCTCGCTGGCGGCGATTTTTTTGATATCTTCTTTGGTTCCCTTAATCTCGATCGCGCCTCTTTCGGGAAAAATCGCCGTAAAAGGTTCTAATTCTTGATTTTTGGGGAATTGATCGACGTTAAAAAGTCCCCCGTCCGGCAATCCTGCACCCTGATTTCTGAGGTTGATAATGCAGCGGACTCGCGGTTTTAGGGTTTTACCGATTTCGTTGAGGAGAGTTTCGAGAGTGCCGTAGTAGGAGGTTTCCTTTACTGCTGCTTGGGAGGAGTGGATTTCTTGCAGGTTGCGAAAATAATTGACGAGGGGATTCATTAGGAGTCTTGTGAAAACTAAAAATTGTTGTTAGGGTTAGGAGTCGGTCGTCAGGAGAATTAGGAATGAATAATAATTAACTAAGTAGTCTATTTACATATTTTATGCTATTTAATCCTTATTTGTGCCGTTTTTGAACCCTCAAAGGCTCTTGTCTGAGTGCATGGGTGTCTGTGCTAACCAAGAAGTTAATTTTGTCCTACTACTGCTTGTTCTAAGGCTCTGCCTTGGAACATAATATATAAGTGGGGTTTCCCCATCACTATAAGCTGTTTTATTTGAGCTTGATAGCCCACCTCAACCTGATGGAGGTACAATTAATATATCTCTGGTAAAAGTCCTAAATCCCTCAATCCAAAATCCAAAATTAGAAATCTTCAATTTCTCTGATTTATGCAAGAGGTATAATGTGAAATATCAAATTCAATTCAAGCCTAGAGCTATCAAAGACTTAGAAAAACTTTCTTCTCAAGATCGGACTAGAATTATGGCTAAAATTGAAGCAATGAAGGATAATTTACAAGGAGATGTCAAGCAATTAAAGAATTTTACGCCTAATTATCGCTTAAGGGTGGGTAACTATCGAATTCTATTTGAGGTTGAAGAAATCACTTTAAAATATCTACAATTAAATTAAGGAGAAAACAATGATTGAATTACATCCTGAATTCTTAATCAAAAATGGCAAAAAAGAATTTGCTGTTTTAACTTATGAGGAGTTTGTGAAAATTAAAGAAATCTTAGAAGACTTAGAGGATTTGGAAGATTTAATACAGGCAAAAGAAGAAGAAAAAGATAGTCAAACTTATTCTCTAGATGAGGTTAAGAAGATGCTAAATATTGATTGATTGCTTGTATCTTGCTTTAATTCTACTATTTCGCAGATGGGAAAAAATAGAGTTCCCCTTGTATCTCTAAATCCGGCTCGTTTTCCTACTTTTCGACAGTTATCGTCTATTTCACAAGAATATACACAGTCATAACCAACGCTCTCAAAAGCTAATCTAAATCCTCCAATACCAGCAAAAAGATCGATAAATCTGAGTTTTTCGTTTGTCATTGCAAAATGATGACACCAGAGATAGCCAAAGTAAATATATCCTTAATTTTACCAAATGTTCCGACTTATGCATCGATAAAAACTGTAGTCTAGATAATTAATGTTAATATGCCCCGATATAATCAATTTGGAGATACTAGATTAGGCATAATTGAGTAAAAACTCGCACAATTTCGGTTTCAGACTTCTGCGGCTTTTTCTTGCTCAATCTCGGTCTCCAATTCTTGACGTAATTCTTCTAGAGAAGTGGTGGCAGCTGTCTGAGATAATCTTTCTTGTGACCAATTTAAGGACTGAAAAAGTCGTTGAGCATTAGCTGGAGAGCGCAAAAGATAAACCTCTTCTAATAAAGCGGATAATTCGTCAGCAGCAATCAAGGCCACATCATGATGACCCTGACGTTGGACAATAACGATCGAGTTTCCCAGTTCTACTTTTTCTAAAACCTGAATAAAATGTTCTTGTGCTTGGGTATAGCTAGTATAGGTGGTGGGGATGGCCATTAATCAACTCCGCAGTCAAAAAATTAATCAATGGGTGCGTTAACCAAGAGTAACGCACCCCAAAGAAATTACACCGAAGTTAAGGTTTTCTCCGCGCTAATTTGCGCTTCGGGACTATCCGCTTCCGAGGGGGGAACCACTTGCCAGAATTGACCCAGATAACTATCCCAATTAGCTAAAATTAACTTACCCTTGGGGCTATTAGTGCGTTCTACATGAGCCTCAATTAAAGATTTTAACTGTTCAGCGCCGGCTGCCGTGGCAACCCGTTGAATCTTGACAATTTCGGGGTTAAGTTTCTCCGGTAGGGACGGATCAAGGATATAAGCTAATCCTCCCGTCATCCCGGCGCCGACGTTGCGACCGACGGAACCAAGCACGACAATTACCCCCCCGGTCATGTATTCACAGAGGTGATCCCCGGCCCCTTCGATAACTGCTTTTGCAGTGGAATTGCGGACAGCACAGCGTTCACCAGCGCGACCATTAGCGTATAATACCCCACCGGTGGCCCCGTAGAGACAGGTATTACCGATAATAGCGTTATCTTCGGGCTGATAATTGGCGTTTTGGGGCGGTACGATGACAATTTCGCCGCCGTAGATGCCTTTACCCACATAATCGTTAGCTTCTCCCTCTAAATGGAGATTGACACCGGGTAAATTAAATGCTCCGAAACTTTGACCAGCCGCACCCTGGAAATTGAGCTTAATTTCGCCTTCAAAGCCATCATTACCGTATTTTTGGGCAATTACCCCCGCAATTCTCGCCCCGACAGAGCGATCGGTATTGACAATCCTGTAGGTTTTGCTGACGGTTCCCTGTTGCTCGATCGCCTGTTTAATCTCGCTATCGGCTAGAATCTCGTCATCGAGGACAGCACCGTTACTATGTACTTCCTCGTGCTGCAACCAAGAGCGATCGCTACGGCCATCGGGTAAATTCAACAAACAATCGAGATTGAGGGATTCTGTCTTAGTTAAACGAGCATCGGAGCGCACTTTTAACAGATCTGCCCGGCCAATCACCTCATTTAAACTGTGATAGCCTAATTTCGCCAATAATTGCCGCGTTTCCTCAGCCACCAAAGTGAAGAAATTGACCACATGAGCGGGAATTCCGGGAAAACGAGCTCGCAGACGTTCCTGCTGGGTAGCGACTCCCACAGGGCAATTATTCGTGTGACAGACGCGGGCCATGATACACCCCTCAGCAATCATGGAAATGGAACCAAAACCGAATTCCTCCGCACCCATCAGAGCAGCCATGAGGATATCCCAACCGGTTTTCAGTCCCCCATCTGCACGCAAAATCACCCGATGACGCAGTTGATTTTCCATTAACATCCGATGCACTTCCGTCACTCCCAATTCCCAGGGACTACCCGCGTGTTTGATCGAACTTAGGGGTGATGCACCTGTACCACCATCGTGACCGGAAATCTGGATAATATCAGCGTTAGCTTTGGCAACTCCGGCCGCAATTGTACCGATACCGATCTCGGCCACTAATTTGACGGAAACTTTGGCCCGGGGGTTAATTTGGTGTAAATCGTAGATTAATTGTGCTAAATCTTCGATCGAGTAGATATCGTGGTGAGGAGGGGGAGAAATCAAAGTTACTCCCGGTTTCGATCGCCGTAACATGGCAATATAGGGACTGACTTTTTTCCCGGGTAATTGACCTCCTTCTCCCGGTTTTGCTCCCTGGGCCATTTTAATCTCTAGCTGTTTTCCACTCATTAAGTATTCGGGAGTGACTCCAAAACGACCCGAAGCTATCTGTTTAATGGCAGAATTGGCTGTATCACCGTTTTTTAAGCCGTTTAGATGGGGCATGGTCACGGAATGTCCTTCTACATCCACATCGCTTAAGCTGGTGTAACGGATCGGATCTTCTCCCCCTTCTCCGGAATTGGACTTACCTCCGATGCGATTCATGGCGATCGCTAGGGTTTCGTGTGCTTCCCGGCCCAAGGCACCGAGGGACATTCCCCCTGTGCAGAAGCGTTGCAGGATACTTTCGATCGATTCTACTGCTTCGATGGCAATTGAAGCTCGATCGCTGTTAAATTCTAATAAATCGCGCAATGCAGTAACGGGTCTTTGCTGTAAGATTTGACGATAGGTTTCGTAATGGTCATATCCTTGACCCTGGGAGTGAGCGGCCACGGCTTTATGGAGTGCTTTCGCCATTTCCGGGGAATTCATGTGGTATTCTCCCCCCGGACGGTAGTTGACAAAACCGTAGTTTTCTAGTTTTTTGGCGGTAAGATTGGGGAAAGCTTTACTATGGAATGCGATCGCTTCTTGGGCCACCTCAGCAATGCTTAAACCCCCGACGCGACTGGTAGTACCGTTAAAAGCTAGTTTAACTAAATCTGCCGATAATCCGATCGCCTCGAAAATTTGCGCCCCATGGTAGGAAGATAGGAGAGAAATACCCATTTTCGAGAGGATTTTCAGTAATCCTGCTTCTACGGATTTGCGGTAATTAATTAGGGCTTTTTCGAGGCTAATAGCTTCTAATTTGCCGTTTTCCATCAATTTCTGGGTTTTTGGCTCGATCCACCACTGGGCGATCGTTTCTAGGGCCAGATAGGGACAGACTGCGGAAGCGCCATAACCAATTAGACAAGCGAAGTGATGGGTACTCCAACATTGGGCCGTGTCGATCACGATCGAAGCTTTTAAACGCAAGTGTGAGCGAATCAGGTGATGATGGACGGCACCAACGGCCAATAAAGGGGGAATATAGCTAGTTTTTTCGTCAATAGAAGCAGTCCTGTCACTGAGAATTAAAATTTCCGCTCCCGATGCTACTTTCTTGGCGGCCTCAGCGCACAAATGAGCGATCGCTGTTTCTAATCCCCGGGGGCCGGTGGTCAGATCATAAAGGGTAGAAAGTTCGGCTGTTCTGTAGCTAGAGGTTTTAACTTTGGCTAATTCCGCATTATTGAGCAGGGGAGAGTCTAATTTCAGTAAATGTGCGTCATCAACCCCTAATTTAAGTATATTGCCCCGTCGTCCCAGATACATAGTCAAGGACATGACTAAACTTTCGCGTAAGGGATCGATGGGGGGGTTAGTAACTTGGGCAAAACGTTGTTTAAAGTAATCGTAGAGAAGATGGGGTTTACTGGAGAGGACTGCTAGGGGAGTGTCATCACCCATACAGAAAGTCGGTTCTTTTCCCTGTTCTGCCATGGGAACGATAATCAGATCCACATCTTCGGCAGTATAACCGAAAGCGGTTTGCAGGGGAAGGAGATGACTAGGAGCGGGAATGTCTATCGCTGTTTCTTTGTCAATCAAGGTGCGTTGGGATTTCACCCATTCACCGTAGGGATTAGCTCGGGCAATTTCCTGTTTAATCTGCCAATTACGCTTAATTTCGCCTTTTTCTAGGTCTACTGCGATCATTTGACCGGGGCCGAGACGACCTTTTTCGATAATGGTGGTTTCATCGAGGGGAATAGTTCCCGCTTCCGAGGAAACGACGATATAACCATTGTTAGTAATGCTATAACGGGCCGGTCGCAAACCGTTGCGATCTAAACAAGCGCCGACGATTCCCCCGTCACTGAATACCAGTAAAGCCGGACCGTCCCAGGGTTCCTGTAAACCGCTATAGTATTCGTAGAAGTCGATAATTTCGGGATAATTCTGTAAATCCGGCTGATTATTGTAGGCCTCCGGCACTAGGATCATAGCTGCTTCTAGGGGACTGCGACCGGTTCTCACCAATAATTCTAGGGCGCTATCGAGGTTATAGGAGTCGCTGTTAGCGGGGTTAACAATGGGGGTCAGGGATTGTAATTCTTCGTGGGTCCAACCTTCCGTTTCTAAAGCGGGTTCCCGGGCCGACATCCAGTTAATATTGCCCAAAAGGGTGTTAATTTCGCCGTTATGACCCAATAAGCGCATCGGTTGAGCGAGGGGCCATTTCGGTTGGGTATTGGTGCTAAAACGACGGTGATAAATGGCAAATTGACTGCTATAGGCGGTATTTTGCAGGTCTAGATAAAATTCTCGCAGGATTTCGCCCCGTACCATGCCTTTATAGACAATGGTGCGACAGGAAAAGGAACAGAAATAGAAATCATCGGCCAGTTGCTTACCGACTTCAGAACGGGCAATATAGAGTAGGCGATCGAATTGAGAACCGGCTAAATCGGGGGAAGTCACCAGAATTTGCTCGACGTAGGGTTGATTTTCCCTTGCTTGTCTTCCGAGGACTTGGGGATGGACGGGAACAGCACGCCAGCCTAAAATCTTAATATTATATTTATTGACAATTTCCTCGATATGTGCTTTAGCCTCGGCGCGTTCTTGGTCCGCTTGGGGAAGAAAGACCATACCCACCCCTAGACGCTCAGATTCTGGCATATTTAAGCCATTTTCGGCGAACCAAGGAGCGAGGACATCTCTGGGGATAGCGGTCATCATACCGGAACCGTCCCCGGAATCCTGATCGGCGCTGCAGCCTCCCCGGTGTTCCAAACAACCTAAGGCTAAAAGGGCCTGTTCAATCAGTTGATGGCTGCCAGAACCGCGCACATCGGCAATAAAACCGACTCCGCAAGCGTCCCGCTCCTCTACGAGCCATCGGGGACCCCAATAGGGATCGATTTGGTGTATATTGTCGGTTTTTAGGTTATTTTGTTGCGCCATAGAAGTTATCCTTAGGGTCGTTGTCTAGAAGGGTGGGATAGTTGGTCTGCTGAAAGGGTCAATCTAGAATAGAATTTTTTTTGATCTTGCCGTTTCGATTGTCGCTGATTTTTCCTAATTTTTGCCTGTTGCCGTCTTTATCTTGGCCGGTCTGAGGAATCACAGGTGATCTACCATGATATAATAGCCCTCAGGAATTGTCATCGAAAATCCCCTAGGCAGGATGGGGGTGAAACATCCTGTTAGGTGCTTATTTTCGCAGAATATTGTCAGATTATAAATATTATTGGAGCAATGGGGTCAAATTCAGGACAAGACTTTAGCTAAAGAGCTGGGTAAATCGGCCAATTTTTCCACCACTGTCACCCCAGCTTCTTGAAAATGACGTAAGCTATCTTTTCTGGTATTCTTAGCGGCAACAGAGTAGGAAAGTTGGTTAGAAATAATTGTTTCTGTATCGCCGAAATTGGTTTCAATCGCTGTATTTAACCCGACAAGATAGGCAATCACTGGTTTTTCGATCGCCGAGGCAATATATTTGGCTGCCTCGATTTCGGCCTTTCCTCCCACCTGACTGACGAGGAGAATCGCCTCGGTATTGTCATCTTCCTCAAAAACCTGCAACCATTGGGACAAATTGGAGCCAATAATGCCGTCAGTACCCAAATTTACCGCCATAGATTCACCATAACCGGCTGCTGTTAAAGTTTTCGCCACTTCATCCCCTATGCGATCGCCACGGGTGATCAGACCGATTGTCCCCGATTGATAAAAACTGGGTTCACAAATACCCAACCAAAGATAATTGGGAATAATCACACCCTGGCTGCCGGGGCCGAGAATTAATGTCCCGGTGGTACTAGCTATCTTTAATAATTCCACCAGATCCAAGGGGGGAACTCCGGGGGTGACGATAATTAATTGGGGAATTGCTGCTGCGATCGCTTCTAAGGCCGCATCTAGGACTTGATTGGGGGGGACTAAAATTAAACTGGTCTTGATTTCTCCGGCTTCAGCAACGGCCTCGGCCACTAGATCAAACACTGGTATCTCTGCGATTATCTCACCACCGTGGCCACTAGCCACCCCGGCTACTAAACAGGTTCCCTGAGCTTTCAATCGTGCCGCATAATATTTGCCTAGGGGTCGATCGATCCCTTGCATAATTATCTGATCTTTATCTGTCCATTTCATATATTAAGTGTTGGGAGTTGTTTCAGTAAACAGTAAACAGTAATCAGTAAACAGTAAACAGTAATCAGTGAGACACTGTTGATGGGAGTTTTTTTCAGTGGTCAGTAAACAGTAAACAGTAATCAGGTTCTGAAGGCAAGAGTCACTCATGCAAGAGGCAAAAGAAATGTCTCACGTCTGACTCACTGTCTCACTTTCTTCTCCTCCCTCTTCTGCGGTTCGACAAGCTCACCGTCCACTCTGGCACCAGATTCTTTGCCATCGAGAATTTCTCGTCCTTTTTTCACCATTTCTTGGTTAATTTTGTTAAGGAGATTTAAGTTAATTCCTTTCCGAAAATATACCATCATTTTGGCATCAAAAGGGACTTCTATTTGATAGTTTTTTAGCCCAATAAAATAGTGGAGGTAAGGGTTTTCCCTAACTTCTTCGATGGTTTCTCTATCACTTATTCCTAATCTTTATTGAATAATTAATGATGCCAATGCCACCCTAAATGGTAAGGCGGGCGCCCCCTTATTTTCAGGGAAGCTTTTTGCGTATTCTTCTTCAAATTTTTCCCAGGGAATTATAGTCATTTCAATTAAGATTGAGAATATCAATGCCAGAGTTCATAAGGGGCTCTTTTGGATTTGGTGGGTAAAATGTATTCTGAGATACAGTCCTGCTGGCGAGGGAGTGGAGGGAACCACAGAGACACAGAGGACACAAAGATCGATCCTATGTAAGTTAAACTTATCACACAGAACCTGGAAGAGCCCATAAGGGTTTAACTGGTCTAGAGTGTATCAGACTTATCTGAAATGACTATAAGTTGGTCATAATAACTACGGCGGATTCAGGATTGGTCTGGTACATTCTCCACTAAGGAATTAGCTGTGCCAGACGAATAAAGCAACCGCCGTAATTTATTACGCTTCCAAGGCCGCTCAGATCAGCAAGAAATTGCTGCTGACCAGGTTGGGGAAGACCGCGTTGGCCGACGCCACATCCGAGGGAAAAGCCGGATTGAAGCGGTTCAGGTTGGGGATCTGCGTGGGCGTGACAACGCCAGTGCCGTCGGGATCAAAGAACAGATCACCGTTGGAGAGGTTATAGATGAAGCGCTGGCTTGCCGTGGTGGCCACCGTTGCCCCGGCCTCCGCCCGCAGCTGGGCTGCGGTAAGGGTGGAGCCGCTCAGGCCTGCGTAGACGTTCTTGTCGAAGACCAGTTGGTCCAGACTGGAGTTGAAGTCCCGCAGTTGATCCACCCCATTGAGACCTGGGGCCTCGTTGAAGGTGAAGAGATCGTTTCCTCCCCCCCTGTGATAGTGTCGTTCCCCTGTCCGCCGATGAGGGTGTCGTTACCCGCCTGTCCCTTCACCTGGTCGTTGCCCAGCCCACCGGAGACCAGGTCGTTGCCATTGCCGCCGTTGAGATCATCGATGCCATCCTCACCGAAGAGGCTGTCGTTGCCCTCTCCGCCATACATATCGTCGTTGCCAGTGCCGCCATAAATCTGATCGTTGCCGGCATCCCCACGCAACATGTCAAAGCCGTTTTCACCGTAGATGGTGTCATCTCCTTCACCGCCATCGGCAAAGTCATTGTCATCGCCGGACCAGAAGGTGTCCGCGCCTCCATCGCCCCACATGCAGTCATCCCCAGCCAAGCCCTTGAATTGATCGGAGCCGTTGGTGCCGCCAAAGAGCTCACTGGCCTTGCCCTCCCCGTTGGGACTGAACACGCCGCGGGCATCAAGGTAGTTGCCACCATTGCCGACAAGCACGCCATTCACATAGCCAGCCCTGCCCACCAGCCGTTGAGTTCCGGTGACATCCACCACCGTCTGAGTGGCCTCAAGCAATAAAGCTTCAGAAGAATAGGTGTTGAAGCTTTGCAGGGATCGCTCATAATCAGCATCATTCACCGCAAAGATCTTGTGGTAGAGATGCTTAACTCCCGTGGCAGCCATCACCATGTCGGCCACCGTCTTGCCCTTGATTTCCTCCACCAGATCCGTGGCAGCCAGCTTGCTCAGGTAGTAGGTTTCATCACCCCGCTGCAGTTGCTGCATCTGGTAGGCATAGATGAAATCATGGGTCGGGCCAAGCATACCGCCGGGGGTTTTGGCCTCTGCCAATCCCCCCAGCCAGAGGGAGATCTTTTGGAAGTCCTAGTTGCCGCTGGGCGTGTTCACCGGTGCTGCGGGATTGAGGGCATCCGTGCTGCTGCCGCTGTAGAGCAGGCCCATGAAAGCGTCATCCCCCATGGCCAAATCCGCCGCAGCGGAGAGGGCGGCGGCGTAGGTGGCTGCCGCGCCTGGAGCCGAACTGGCTTGCAGTTGATTCCAATAGGAGAGATCGGCATTGCCCGAATAGCCACTGAGGATGGCATCGCGGGCGTAGGCCATGATGAACGTCTTCAACGATTCGGGATGAAGCAGATGGGCTCCAAAATCCTTCCAGCTGATATAGGGCCGCAGGTTGGCCTCCAGGGACGCCAGGTTAGCGTCAATGGCATTGTTGGCCTGCACCAACCCGGTGGTGCCCCCTGGAGAGGTGCGTACGTCACGAAGGTAGGTTTGAATCTGGCGACGGGCTTCATTGAGGGAGGTGATGCCGGTATCCAGGCCGCGGGCGATGTTGAGGGCACCCAGATCCAAGGGCAGGCCCACCAGGGCGTTTTGAAGGGTGTTGGTGATGAATTCATCGGTAGCGTTGCCCACCTGCTGGCTCATCCCTGCGGCGATCTGCCCTGCTGTGTGGCGCGTGTAGATCTGGGGGGCGAGAAAGGCCTGCAGCAGCGGGATGTCCATCTGCCCGCCGGGGTTAGCCAGGCCCGTTTGCTGGTTCACCGAGGTGAGGGCCACGGTTTCGGTGAGCTGGGAATGGCCGAAGCGAAAGGCGCTGGAGGCGAATTCCGCCAAGATGCTGGCATTGAAGCCGGCGTTGTTGTTGTTGCCCGCGTTGGCACCTGCGAAGGCACCCAGGTTGGGGGTAATGCGCCGCGCGTACTCCTGCAACACATGGTGTTGGTAGAAGTTTTCATTGGCCAGCTTGGCCATTTCAAACAGCTCTTGTCCGGAAAGGGCCTGGTTATTACCATTGTTTCCGGCATTCTGGGCTAGATTGGCCTGGATCTGAGACAGGATATTGTTGTGGGTGGTGACAAAGATCTCATGCATTGCCGTGAGACCAATATTTTCATTCAGGCGCCCATCTCCGCCCACAGCGTGTTGATTCAGCCGAGAGGGATCCTTCAGATCACCGTTGGCTTTGAAGGGATCGCTACCAGCAGGCTGGGGAGAGCCTTTCCAGTCACTGGCCAGATCGATCAGAAACGCTGAACCGGCCTTGGCCAGCACCTGATTGGACGTGACATCCGCCGTATCAAAGACGTAGCTCTTCTGCCCCGTCACCTTGTTGAGCACCACAAAGGCATAGCGGCCTGCATTGGGCTGGCCCTGGGGGATGATCTCCACCAGGGGTACAGACAGCACATCGCGATCGCGCAAGGTCAGGCCAATGCGCTCGGCATTCTTTTTCAGGTCAAACCAGCGGGCGGTGGAGTTTTGCGGATCTGCGAGCAGCCGGCCCGTCAGTTCACCATTGCCCTTGTATTCCCGCATGAAAATGGCATGGCTCTCCACCGAGCCATAGACCTGGTTGAGATCAAAAAAGGCGGAGGTCTGGTTGAAGCTCTCGCCATTGCGTGGGGTGAGCTTCAGCACACTCTGGCCGCTGCCGTTAGTGGTGGTGGAGGCAACCACGCCGGTGAAGGCCGCCTTGCTGTTGATGGTGGTCACTATATCGTTGAGGGTGGCACCCGCACTGATCACGATCAGCTGCTCATTGAGTACCAAGGTCCCCCCACTGGTGCCAGTGAAGCTGGTGCCGATGGCGGCGTTCTCATTGTCCACATCCCATTGGCTGGGGCGGCTGTAGCCCGCTAGGCCTAGCTCCGCCACCAGGGCATCGCGGCTGCCCTCGCCGATCTCCACCTGCACCGTGTTGGTGCGGGAGAGAGCCATGAAGTTGGTGGGCGAGCCAGGGGTGTAAAGGCTGTCTCCGGGGAGCAGCGGGATCAGCAGGCTGCCATCCTTGCCCTTGGCGAGAAAATCCATGCTGTGGTCGTTGTATTGGCCAAACAGGGCGAAAAAGCCTGAATTCGGCAGGGGATTCCCAGTATTGGAGCCATTCACCCCATTGCCACCGGTGAGAATGGTTTCATGGCGGGTGTTGTTTTTCTGGCTCACCCGCTTGCCGGCCTGGGTGCCGGCCTGGGTCCACTCCCTGGCGTAGGGATCATCCAACAACTGCAGCGCTGTCCTGCCGCTTTGATTGGAAACCAGATTGCTGATCAGCCTGGGGCTGGCATCAAAGATGTGGGGATTGCTGGGATTGGCAGAGCCGCGAAGGCTGTAATCAATCGTATAGTTTTGGTCGTAGACGACCGCTCCCGTCTGGAAGTTGATCGTGAAACCACCCGTGGCTTGCGTGAAGCTCTGGCTGGTGAGACGGCGAAACAGTGTGCCTGTCGCCCCGGCCATGAATTTCGGATCTGTGGTGGACAAGGGGTAGGGTGCCGAGATGGGGGTGATGCCGCCACCCACCTGGTAACGCAATTGATCCGTGCCATCGACAAAGCGGATGCCACTGGTGGGTCTGGCGCCCGTCACACCGGGATTGAAGCCAGGCAGAACGGCGAGACGGGGATCGTTGTTCCATTCCTTGTAGACGCGATATTGATAACGGAGAAAAAACAGATCGTCGATTGTGAAAGTATCAATCACTGAATCGAAATTGGGATTTGGCATGATTTGGCAATGTGCAATATTTTTCCTAACCCGTGTGCAACCATATTTTTAGTCTTGATTTACAAGGTCTTCAGAAATCAGCAGAGATAAAGTCTCCTTTGTAACCCTGATTCTGTCGTTTTTAGTTGCACATCGTGTTTTTTTTACTTGAAAGACAATAATATAGTTTCAGGGCAGAAACGTTGCATCTCCCAATAAAACTTTACATTTAACCTACCTTCCCCACTTCTTAACATTCCATTGATAATTTTCCCTAATACATTGCTTAGAAACCATTACCAGCAATGATTATAGCTAGAGTGATCGATTTTTCTCAAGGTGAAGAATTGTAATTTGTTTTCTCAGAAAAATCAATTATTGAGAATGGTTCTTAATAGTAGTTTCTACAATGACAGTTTTTGGTAAAAACATCTTGAGGAATGTAAAAATATATAAAAATATATGAAGATGTGCGGAGTGTCAGATTTAAGAACATAACAAACCCAAAACGCCATTTTTTCAATTGAACTGATCACTGATTCTAGGCTAATTTAATTGCTGCAGTGACTACCTCTTCTAAAGACTCTAACCAATGAAAGTTAACATCAGCTAAACTCTGACTGAGATCGATCGCTTTGCTGTCAGCTAGGACGCGAAAAATTATTTGTGGTAGGGTGGGATTGGGAAAAGATCGAGGTTGCAAGGTTTGTCTTTCCTGTCGGGTAGCCCGGATCGTTCGTTCGCCGCTGCCCCGGCTGGGTGATAATGGGCTATAACTG
>NZ_JADBTX010000052.1:0-18249 GCF_020245945.1 Microcystis sp. M015S2 | reverse complement strand
GGACGTTCTTTCAGTTCTTCTTTTAATTTTTGAAATTGTTCTTCCTTCAATAAAGGTTCTTTTCCTCTCCGATGTTCCGCACTTTTTTTCTTGAGATTTTTAACTCCTTCTTCTCCTAATTCATTATATCTTTTGAGAATTTTAAAACTATATTGATAATCTAACCCCACAGCTACTGCCGCATTTTTGATTGTCCATCCTAACGATATTTTCCACAATAAGTGCCATCTTCTTGTTTCCACTGAGTCTTGACTGCTTCTGTATCTATCTTTCAGTTCCTCGGAACTTAGATGTTCGGCTAAGTAAGCTTTCTTGGGCATTTTATCTCCTCGTCTTTACTCGTTTTATTATAACAGGATTTGGTATGAGTCCCTATTTCGATTTCTCAACGTTTGTTTCTGGCACTTTTCTTGAAAAAAAAGTCCCTAAACCGTTTTCTAGCAAGGCTTTCACTGATATTCAGCCAACCCTAACTACATATTCTCATTCCGAGATTGCGATCGAATTAACTGATCTTTGCCAACGTTTTTTCCAGTGGCTAGTCGGTTCTAAATCAGAGAGAGCCTGTTCGCTGCGACGACGTTGTATAATCACTTCGGCCGGGTCGCTTAAAGTCGGGTCTCGATAGGGAATAGCGGCCTTAGTTTGCAGATGTTCCCGTTCCTGTGCCGATAAAGATGGGGGTAAGGACAAAAAACTGGCTATTGTCCCTGGCGATCGCCGACCGACGCTATCGGTGGCTCCAATCTGCAATCCTGCTAATTGTAAAGCCCTTCGCACCGAGGCAGCACAGGAATAGGTGACTAAATAACCGGTCGGACTCAGACATTTGGCCACTAAAGCTAAAAACTCCACCGTCCACAGTTGCGGACATTTACCCGGGGAAAAGGGATCGAGAAAAATCGCCTCCGCTTGAAAACCCGCCTCAATCACCTTGGTTATCGTCTGTCGCGCATCCCCGATTAACAGTTTAGCCGTGAGATTAGGCAAGTCTAGCCGGTGATTATGGGCAAAATCACTTAAATATTCGGGAATTGGTTGACTCCAACTATTTAAGAGATTTTCTCTAATAGCTGCTAGGGGAACCACTCGATCGCTTTCTAAGGCTAATAATTCTACCCGACAATCCCCCCTAACTTGCCAAATGGCCGCTAAGGCTGCGGCGGTATTATACCCTAAGCCGTAACAAATGTCAAGAATTTTTAGATTATTGCTCTGGTCTGCTTTTGCTGCCAGACGACTGGAGAGGATAAATTTTTTCTCGGCTTCTTCCCTTGCCCCGGAGGTAGAATGATAACATTCGCCGAATTCGGTCGAAAAAAAGGTATAAGAACCATCCTCAGTGACTTTTTGCGGGTAGGCTTCGGGGGAGACAAGCATGGTGATGGAGAATGTCTTTGAGGTGAATATCGGTTTCCAGCAGGCAAGCGTGACCACTATGGGGCAGAATCGTCAATTTTGCGGCGGGTAACTGCTGAATTAGGCGTTTAGCCTCCGCTACCGATGGTAACAGTCGGTCGCCTTGACTGGCTATCACTAACACCTCCAATTGCAGATCTTTTAACTCGCTGGCACTAACCTGAAACCGTTGTAACTGGGATAAACGCCAGCTAATCGTCTTCGGTGGGACGTATTGCATGGCTTTGAGGAGAGAGCGGCGATCTTCCCGGGATATTCGACCCAGAGCGGCCAGAAAGGGTAAAATAGTCAGGGCCGAGCTGCCGTGGATGAAATCGGGCATTATCTGGGTGATACCGATTCCCAAGCTTAAAAGAGGTCTTTGATTAAAAGAAGAAGCGGGGTTAATTAAAATCAGTTTTTTAATTAATTTTGCTGATTTTGTCGCTATTTTCAAGGCTAAACAGCCACCAAAAGACTCACCGCAGAGATAGACTTTTCTCGATTGTCCCTTTAATTCCTGTGTCAATAAAGCAATCACGCAATCGCTTAATTCCTCCCAATCACCGAGATATTGCGGGGAAATCGCCAAACAACGCAGATCGAAGTAAGGAGCAAGGTTTTTAATCTGACGATGGTATAGTTGGCCGCTGCCATCCATTCCGGGTAAAAATACAAACAGGGGATAATCGGGACGGGGATGACGGGGAATAATCCAACTGACAGGTTGTTCCATTGTGCAACAAGCGCGATCGATGTTAAAAAAGTTTTTTCTGGTTATCTATATTTAAGGATAATTAATATTAGAGAGAGCTGCCAATTTTAAGAGTAGTATTAACCCCCAACCTATGGATGGTTTCTCCCTGCTCGTCAACCCCTGATAACTGATAACTGATAACTGATAACTGATTAACTGAGCCAAATTTTTTTTAGGCTGCGGCTAAATTAGCAGCCACGAAATCCCAATTGACTAACTTAGTTAAGAAGTCGCTGATGTAATCGGGGCGACGATTTTGGTAGTCGAGATAATAAGCGTGTTCCCACACATCCATAGTTAAGAGGGGAACCTGTCCGGCGGTTAAAGGATTGTCAGCGTTGCCGGTTTTGGTGACTTTGAGAGTACCGTTATCGAGAACTAACCAAGCCCAACCGCTACCGAATTGAGTAGCACCCGCAGTTTTGAAAGCTTCGACAAATTTCTCGAAACTGCCGAAATCTGCGTTAATTTTAGCGGCTAAAGCAGCGGTAGGCGCACCGCCACCACCCGGTTTCATGCAGTCCCAATAAAAACTATGATTCCATGCTTGGGCGGCATTGTTGAAAACCCCAGCTTTAGAGGCATCACCGGCAACCTTAACGATAACTTCTTCTAAAGAGAGAGCATCGAGTTCCGTATCTTTGACCAAACCGTTATAGTTATTGACATAAGCGGCGTGGTGCTTGTCGTGGTGGAATTCTAGGGTACTTTTGGTGATGCAAGGCTCTAAGGCAGTGTAATCGTAGGGTAAAGGGGGAAGTGTGTAAGCCATCTGCTGTTCTTTATATCCTCTCTTGAGAGCTTGTTTAAGTTAGTGTTGATAAAACTTTACATCCTCGATCATAGCACCGAAGGAGACTTGATCAGTGATCAGTGATCACTGATCAGCTTTTTTCTCCCATCTCTCTTCTCCCTTCTCCCCCATCACCCCAAACCCATCGACCATCTCCTAAATCCTGAGAAGATCACCAAACAATGTTAGAATAATTCCCGTACTGTAGGCGCTTGCAGATTCTTGTGGGCGTGGCAGGGCAGGCGAAAAACGATTCCGTTCGGAATTAGACCAAAAAAGCTCCACTGGCAACAGCAGTAGATTTTATCTCACTGGGTTGACCGGTTGGCACTTCGTCAAATTACGGATCAATACAAAATTATCATTTACAGATCTTTCTTGGTAACTTATGGCACAGCGTACACGCTTAGGTGAAATCCTTCGTCCCCTCAACTCAGAATATGGTAAAGTTTCTCCCGGTTGGGGAACTACCTTGCTGATGGGAGTGTTTATGGCTCTGTTTTTAGTCTTTTTGCTGATTATTTTACAGATCTACAACTCCTCCCTAATTTTAGAAGGATTTAATGTAGATTGGGGTCAGTAAGCAGATTCCAACAATCTCGTCGGCATTTTTGGCGGCAGAATTGTCCCTCGGACTTTGGCAGGTGGGTTATTGCCCACCGCGAGTTTTTTATTAGGAGCAAAAAAATGAATATTTTTGGGATTGGATTACCAGAAATGGGGTTAATTCTCTTGATTGCCCTGCTAGTTTTCGGACCGAAAAAATTACCAGAAATCGGTCGCAGTTTAGGCAAAACGATTCGAGGATTTCAAGAAGCATCAAAGGAATTTGAAAGTGAATTTAAGCGAGAAGCCCAGCAGATTGAAGACTCGGTAAAAATCAAAGCTGAATTAGAAGAAAGTCAATCTCCTAGCGATCAAACTCGTTCCAGTTAAGAACTGTGTAGAGATAAAATGAAAGAAGATTGAGCGATAAATTTGTAGTTCAAATTCGAGGCTATCCGCTAGATTAACATCGAGAATGACCAAATCGAGATTAAATTGGCAGTTTTACCATCGGCCGCCATTTCTACTTGTTAGTTTTTTTGACCGAGAAAAGGGGAAATCAGGTTTCGGAGCGCAAAATCGTCTTTAATGACGGGAATTTTGGCAGCAGTCACAGCCATAGTTGAATGAGTAGGCAGAATATATCATTAGTTTGAGAATTCCCAGAAGGCAAGGAAAAAATGACTATTTCCTTGCTATAAGTATTGTAGATGTCAAGAGTGGTAAATGAATGTCTATAGTGGTATCCCCCGAACAAGTCCATCAAATCGTCAACAACCTCCATCACGATCCCTTTGAGGTTTTGGGGGCCCATCCCCTAGAAGAAGAAGGAAAAGTCAATAAATGGGTTGTCAGAGCCTATTTACCGAAAACCACGGCCGCTTGGGTTATTTTACCGTCCCAAAGACAAGAATATCCCATGACGACCGCTTATCACCCCCATTTTTTCGAGTGCGTCATCGATATCGGTGAACTGAACAATTATCAATTACGCATCCACGAGGGGGAACAGGAACGGGTAATCTATGATTCCTATGCCTTCCGTTCTGCCAAACTCAGCGATTTTGATTTACATCTGTTTGGAGAAGGCAACCATCACCGCATTTATGAAAAATTAGGGGCGCATTTAGCTGAAATCGAGGGTATTAAAGGGGTTTATTTCGCCGTTTGGGCTCCTAATGCCCGCAACGTCTCGATTATTGGTGATTTCAATAACTGGGATGGTCGTGATCACCAAATGCGGAAACGTAATAATATGGTCTGGGAATTGTTTATCCCGGAAATCGGTGTTGGCACTAAATATAAATACGAGATCAAAAATTGGGAAGGTCATATTTACGAAAAATCTGATCCCTACGGTTTTGCCCAAGAAGTACGCCCGAAAACCGCCTCGATCGTGGCTAATTTAGATAGCTATACTTGGGATGATAGCGATTGGATGGAAAAACGCCGTCATAGCGATCCTTTAACTCAACCGGTTTCCGTTTACGAATTACACCTCGGTTCTTGGCTGCACGCTTCTAGTGCCGAACCCCCCCGTTTACTTTCTGGGTCCGGGGAAGCGGTTCCCGTGTCGGAATGGAACACTGGGGCGCGCTTTTTGAGTTACTACGAGTTAGCCGCAAAACTGATTCCCTACGTTAAAGAATTAGGTTACACCCATATCGAATTATTACCGATCGCCGAGCATCCTTTTGATGGTTCTTGGGGTTATCAAGTGACGGGTTATTTTGCCCCCACCAGTCGCTACGGCAATCCTGAAGATTTTATGTATTTTGTCGATCAATGTCATCAAAATGGCCTTGGTGTGCTAGTGGATTGGGTCCCCGGTCACTTTCCCAAAGATGGTCACGGGTTAGCTTTCTTTGATGGTACTCATCTTTACGAACACGGCGACCCGCGCAAAGGGGAACACAAGGAATGGGGAACCTTAATTTTTAACTACGGTCGCAACGAAGTCAGAAATTTCCTCGTCGCTAATGCTCTTTTTTGGTTCGATAAGTACCATATTGACGGCATTCGCGTGGATGCGGTGGCTTCTATGCTCTATCTCGATTATTGTCGTAAAGATGGGGAATGGGTGGCTAACGAGTACGGTGGCCGGGAAAATTTAGAAGCTGCGGAATTCCTGCGTCAAGTTAATCATGTAATTTTTAGCTATTTCCCCGGAATTCTCTCTATTGCCGAAGAATCCACCGCTTGGCCGATGGTGTCCTGGCCCACCTATATGGGCGGTTTAGGCTTTAATTTGAAGTGGAATATGGGCTGGATGCACGATATGCTTGATTATTTCGGCATGGATCCCTGGTTCCGTCAATTCCATCAAAATAATGTCACTTTTAGTATGTGGTATAACCACAGCGAGAATTATATGCTGGCTTTGTCCCACGATGAAGTGGTTCACGGCAAAAGTAATATGATTGGCAAAATGCCGGGGGATGAGTGGCAAAAATTCGCCAATGTCCGGGCCTTATTTAGTTATATGTTTACCCACCCCGGCAAGAAAACCATGTTTATGAGCATGGAATTTGGCCAGTGGAGTGAGTGGAATGTTTGGGGTGATTTGGAGTGGGGTCTTTTGCAGCATGAACCCCATCAACAGCTAAAACGCTTTTTCTCAGATTTGAACGCCACCTATAAGAGTGAACCTGCTTTATATACCCAGGATTTTGGTCAGGATGGCTTCGAGTGGATCGACTGTAGTGATAATAGTCATAGTGTCGTTTCTTTCCTGCGCTGGAGCAAAAATTGGCAGGAGTTTCTGGTGGTGGTCTGTAATTTTACTCCCCAACCCCACAGCCATTATCGCGTTGGTGTACCCCATCCCGGTTTTTATCAGGAAATCTTTAACAGCGATGCGGGTAAATATGGCGGTAGTAATATGGGCAACCTTGGCGGTAAATGGTCGGAGGAATGGTCCTATCATAGCCGTCCCTACTCGATCGATCTTTGTTTACCACCTTTAGGGGTTTTAGTTCTCAAAATCAGTCCTAATGCTTCTGGGGAATAGAGGAGTAGGGAGATGGGGAAGTGGGGGAATGGGGGAATTCAACTAAAACCCTAAAACCCTAACACCCTAAAACCCCAACACCCCCAACCCCTAACAAAAAAATTTAGAGGCCATCTCCCAGAAAGTGGCCTCTTTTTTGGCTGAATTTTGCGGAAACTATTAAGTTGTTAGATTAGCGAGCAGTGTTTGTATCCATTCTTGAGCGAGTTCCTCCACGTTACCATTACTGAGTAACGCACAGAAAACGGGTTTCTCGGAGAAACCCGTTTTCTACTCATGTAATAGGTAAAAGGATCAATAGATAATCAGTCTTTAATAACAGGATTTAGTCTGAACAGGTACAGACAAGAAAGTGCAGAAAGTGGGCATTTTCCTCCGGCGAGCATCGGAAACATAAACAAGCAAAAGTATCTGTACATTTAGTTACTAAATTAAGACAGATTTGCCCTAGATGCAGACCGGGCAAAAGCCGGTCAAAAACTAACCCATTAGAATCACCGTATCGATGACGTGGATCACACCATTATCCGCCTCGATATTACCCGCGACAACCGTGGCATTTTTCACCTCAAAACCTTCGCTACAATCGATGGGAATCGGTGAACCCTCTAGAGAAGTCACTACAGCCAATTTTGCCAAATCTTCCTGCATATATTTGCCCGCAGCGACGTGATAGGTGAGAATTCGGGTTAATTGGGGGATATTCTGCACTAGGGTTGTAATCGTCCCAGGGGGCAATTTGGCAAAAGCTTCATCGGTGGGGGCAAAAACCGTGAACGGGCCGGGACTTTTTAGGGCATCCACAAGATTAGCCGCTTGTACCGCCGTTACTAGAGTTTTAAAATTATCGGCACTGACCGCAATATCGACAATATCTGCCATAAACTTGACTCGATCCTGAAAAAAATCATCTATTTCAGATTTTAAACTTAATCTTGTCCCAAAGATCGTTCTAGGGAAGTAATGTGGGGTGTGGGGTGTGGGGTGTGGGGTGTAGGGTGTGGGGTGTGGGAAGAACAAATAAAAATAATCTCCTGTCTCCTGACTCCTGACTCCTGAATACTGACTCCTGACTCCTGAATACTGACTCCTGACTCCTGAATACTGACTCCTGACTCCTGTCTCCTGACTCCTGACTCCTGACTTCTAACCCAATTTTGGACAAAGATAAGCAAAAATTATTTATTGACTCCACAAACTTGAGAATATTTAAATTAACATTTCGCAATATTTACAAATTCTTAAGAATTAATTGAGAAAGATTTTTATTTAACAACGATGTTATCATGGTTACAGCGATTTTACTGAATTTCATAATGGGTTATTCTGTGCTTTTTTGGGCAGCAATGGTTAAAACCCTTGCCACACCTACAAGGTGATCCTAATTAAGACGGGTAAATCAGTCAATTTCACCCACAACGATGATCTTTTTTTTGTGTAGTTTTATTGCAAAAAAAAAGTTTTTTTGACAAAAAGCACAAAGTATGATAGGGACGCTGGTGTATTTCTGGCTGCGAGTAATTATTGCAGAGTTAAGTCAAAATCAGGGGATTTCCTGTTTCCAAGTGATCAAATACAGAAAAGCAGCAATTTGATCGAGAAATCGATAAAAACAGCCTAGACTAGAAAAAGAATCCTCTATCCCGACAGCTATCCTGTGGAGATTACTTTTTTAGGAACCAGTTCTGGGGTTCCCACTCGTTCCCGTAATGTCTCTAGTATCGCCCTTCGTTTGCCGCAACGGGCGGAAATATGGCTGTTTGACTGTGGAGAAGGAACTCAACACCAGTTACTGCGTAGCGACCTAAAAAGTTCCCAAATCCGACGCATTTTTATCACCCACATGCACGGAGATCATATCTTTGGTTTAATGGGACTGTTAGCCAGTATCGGATTAGCCGGTTCTGCTCAGGATATTGATATCTACGGACCCCCCGGACTAGCGGAATATCTGCGTGCTTGTGCTAAGTATTCCTATACTAATTTAGCCAATCGGGTGCGTGTCCATGCCGTTTCCCCCGGCATACTCTACGAAGATGAAGAATTTACCGTCTCCTGTCAGCTACTAAAACATCGTATTCCCGCCCACGGTTATCGTATCGCCGAAAAAGACCGTCCTGGACGTTTTGATGTAGAAAAAGCCAACGCTTTAGGTATTCCCCCCGGACCAATTTACGGCAAGCTGAAAAAAGGGGAAACTGTCACCCTCCCCGATGGCAGAAAAATTCGCGGTCAGTCCCTCTGCGGAGAAACGGAAATCGGCCGTAAAATTGCCTATTGTACCGATACTATTTTCTGTGAAGGCTCGATCGAATTGGCACGCGATGCAGATGTGTTAATTCATGAGGCGACTTTTGCTCACCAAGATGCCGGATTAGCCTTTGAAAGTGTTCATTCCACTTCGACGATGGCAGCCCAGGTGGCCTTGGCAGCCCGGGTAAAATTGTTATTAATGACCCATTTTAGTCCCCGTTATCTACCGGGGAATTCTCTGGATATTTCCAATCTGTTAGAGGAAGCGCGGGCAATTTTTCCTAACACTAAATTAGCCTACGATTTCCTCACCTACGAAGTCCCTCGCAACCGTCAAGAAATGGCCTTAGGAGTTAAATAATTATGCCAGCAGCAGTAGAAGAAAAAAGCATGGTTCCCACGGTTTTAGTGGGTATTGGTGGCACGGGTAACGAAATTTTATCGCGCTTGCGTCGCTTAATCGAGGAAAGTTATGGCAGTTTGAGCAATTTTCCGATTGTCAGTTTTTTGGTGGTTGATACGGATAAGGATTATAAAATCAGTAATCCTGAAGCTGCTGGCAGTGCTTTTAAAGATAACGAAAAACACTGGTCCAGGGTGAGTGGAAAACAGGTACAGGAGATGGTATCTGACATGGATAGATATCCCTGGATTAATAGTTGGTTTCCCCCGGAATTAGAGAGAAATATTACTTCCCTGGAAGCGGGAGCGGGACAAATTCGCGCCTGTGGCCGTTTTGCTTTATTTTGTAATTATCATGAGATCCAAAGAAAATTTCTGGATGCGGTGAGACGGGTAAAAGGACAAGAAAACTTTATGCTCGATCGCTATGGAATTAAAGTTAATAATACTGCTATTAATGTCTTTACTACGGGGTCTTTAAACGGTGGTACAGGTAGCGGAATGTTAATCGATCTAGGCTACTGTATTCGTAATTGGTTGCGAGGGGAAAGTAGTCCTTTGAGTACGGCAATTGTTCCCACTCCTGAAGCATTTGCGGGGATTAGTGTCGGCGATCGAGTTTTGGCTAATGGTTACGCTGCCCTGATGGAATTAAATTACTTTTCTGACTACAGAACCGAATATCATCAACAGTTTAGCAGCGGTTTAGTCGATGAAGTTGTTAGTAAGCTACCCCCCTTTGATTTTACCTATTTAGTGGGTACAAAAAACGGCGAAGGTGATTTTAAACTCGGTCAAATTCGGGAAATGATCGCCCAAAATATCTTCCTAGATATGACGTCTGATTTTGCCCCCCATAAGCGTTCCATTAGAGATAATATTAAGGGTTCTTGGGCGCAAGCTGACCCTGGGGGTCGCGGTTATCCTAAGCAATTTATGAGTTTTGGGCTATCAACTATTGAAATTCCTATTGCCCAAATTCGGGCCTCTTTATCGGAACGTTTAGCCAAAGATTTAATTAATTGGTGGCTGAATGATGCCGTGATTTTACCCGCTCAAATGTTGGAGTTAGTAAGAGGTGATATCCTCAAAAGAATGCGCTTGAGCGAAGGGGAATTAATTATGGATTTATGTGCCGACAAGGATCGCTCTTTAATTGCCATAATCTCCCAATGGATTAACGAAACTCGTCAGGAAATCAATCAAGATAATTGGCTATCTTGTACCAAACAGGGTGTTAATATTTTAGGTAATGAACAGGGAAAAATTCTGCAATTTATTAATGATTATTTAACGCCAAGAGTCGAGGAATTTAAACGCAATCATTTACTAGAATTGAGTCCCGATGAACGGCTGCACGGTGATTACCTGAAAAAGATTTATAGTAACCGGGATGAAATTATTCAACGGGGTAAAAAGTCCCTAGAAATGGAGTTTTATAATATCCTTGAAGATCGGAACCGTGGGGTAAAATTTGCCGAGAGTTTTATTGTTTCAGTACGACAAATCTTCACCGACATAGCCGAAAAATTCCGTCGTGATCAAGAACAGGTTTGGAGTCAAAACGAAAGTAAACGTCAACGAGAATATGATACAGCCTTGGCAGAAATTAATGATCTGAAAGATAAACTTCATATCTCGAAAAAAGATAAAATGGAAGAATATTGTGAACAAGCTTTAACGGGATTGGAAGGCTATTTAATGGCCAATATTCAACGAAAAACCAGAGGTGCAGGAGTAGAGGTTATTAATCGTTTACTGGAACATCTTAATCAATTAGAAAGCCGTTTTAATCGCTTTCGTCAGAAATTAATTCAAAGTCGCGATCTATTTAATCTCCAAGCTAATCAACAGATCGATAGTGCCGATGCTTTGTTAATTAATGGGATTAAATTATTTGACAGACAAGAATTAAATAGCCTTTATCAAGACTTTATCGAACAATTTGCCTCGGGGATTGCTGGTAACAAAAATGCCTACGATACAGGTATGGATAACCTTTGTTTACCCCTCTCAGAAGAGATTTTAAAGCAATCTAGCCCCCTCTGGAAAGAAACGCGCCGCGCTGATGAAAATATGCGTTTATTTGACATCACCGAGATTGCCGATATTCGTCAAGGAGATTTTCAACAAGTTATCCTAAATCAAGCTAATCAACTACTACAAAATGCTCCCGCTAGTAGTCGCATTCAGCAGGAATTAGCCGCTTGTGATCGCTTGTTAAAAATCTATAACAACGATACCGATATTATCAATAATCTTCGCATTGCCTACCAAAAATCGCGACCCCTAATTATGCTCAATCCTGCGGTTTTGCGGGGAAAAGATGCGGGTTTTACACCCCAATTAAATCAAAATGTTGCCCTGATTGGGGGAAGAAATACCAGTAACCCGGCAGCTCAAAAAATTATTCCGAAACTGCGGGAATTTATTGCCAATGAAGACGATATTAAACCCTTGGGAGACGTGGAAAAATATCGTCTTGTCTTCGTGCAGGAAATTGGCGGTTTTTCCCTACGCTGTCTCGAGGGAATGCGAGATTTGCGGCAATCCTATCAGGACTGGAAAGGAGAATTTATTCTCGCTAAACGCGCCCAACAAATGGGGGAAAATCGCGATTTACCCATCCCCGTGCATATCCAAAAGGAACCTCCTTTCTGGGATGTTTTTCCCGAAGATCCGAGTATTTATCAATTGGTAGTAACAGCCCGAGCTTTGAAAGTGCTTTTTCCAGAAGTCAATCGAGTCACTAATGAGAAAACAATTCGCTATGAAATTAAAACCGCAACGGGATTAAAAAAAGTCGATATCGCCACCAGTTGGGAAGATGCGGTACAGGTGTTAGAAGTAAAAGCTTGTCGCGAAGATAAGGAAAAAATTCAAAGTCAGGTTACGGCTAAGTTACAGGCTGCAGCCACTCCGGAGAAAAAACAAGCTTTGTATAGGACTTTTATCGAATATTTACAACAACGTTCCGAGGAATTAACAGGAGGAAAAGATAATACAGAATATAAACGGGAAGATGCAATTATTTTGCAGTTAATCCATAACTATAAATTGGATAGTGCTGGAGAAATTCCTCTTTCTCCGGTGACAGAGGTGGCTAACCCAGCTTTGATTATCTGTGGTAATTGTGGACACAAAAATCCCCCCTCATCTAATTTTTGTTCTAAGTGTGGGTCAAAATTAGTTAAGTAGAAATTAGATTTTGGGTTTGATCCCCCCTGCTCCCCTTGATAAGGGGTGTGCCGATAGGCGGGGGGAATCTGACAATTTTTAACACTTACCCAATTTAACAGAAAAAGTGGGGGGGTGTTAGTTGGACTAACATCCCCCACAATCAAAATTTTCGGGAAAAATTGCCTAATAGCGAAAAAACTGGATTATAATAAGGTCTTCACTCAAGATTTTTGCTAATCGCTAACTGCCATAAAAGCCGATCAAGACCCCTGTTTATCGAGAGAAAAACCAATGGTAGCCACTTTAAAAGGACGAGATGTTTTAAGAATAACCGACATGAGTAGCGAAGAAATCAGCGCCCTACTCAATCTATCGGCACAGCTTAAAGCTGGTACTCTTAACCCTAGCTGCAAAAAAGTCTTAGGATTGCTATTTTATAAAGCTTCCACCCGGACGCGGGTTTCCTTTACCGTCGCCATGTACCAGTTAGGGGGACAGGTGATCGATCTTAATCCCAGTGTAACCCAAGTGGGGCGCGGGGAACCCTTAGCAGATACAGCCCGGGTACTCGATCGCTATCTCGATATTCTCGCAGTTCGCACCTTTAAACAAGAGGATTTAGAAGCTTTTGCTAATTACTCGCGCATCCCGATTATCAACGCTTTAACGGATTTAGAACATCCCTGTCAGATATTAGCCGATTTACAGACTATCCAAGAGACTTTTGAGACTTTACGGGGAATTAACCTCACCTATGTCGGGGATGGTAATAATGTCGCTAATTCTCTCCTCTTGGGTGGCGCTTTGATGGGGTTAAATGTGCGAGTTGCTTCCCCCGCAAACTATCAACCGGATGGGGAAATTGTCGCCAGCGCCCAAGCTATTGGCGAGAAAACCGGTAGTAAAATCTTAATTACCGACGATCCCGTTACGGCAGTAAAAGACTCTCAGGTGGTCTATACTGATGTCTGGGCAAGTATGGGACAGGAAAGCCTCGCTGATGCCCGAATTCCCGTTTTTCAGCCCTACCAAGTCAATGAACAGCTAATGAGTCACGCTGACAAAGACGCGATTATTCTCCACTGTTTACCTGCTCACCGCGGCGAAGAAATTACCGACGGGGCGATCGAGGGTGTACAATCAAAAGTCTGGGAACAAGCGGAAAATCGGATGCACGCCCAAAAAGCTTTAATAGTGAGTTTATTGGGATTAATCTAGCTCCCGATGCTCAGTTACCTAAAATAATTATTAAACTCGATCATCAATCATCCTAAGACCTGTCCGACACCAGAAGTTAACGCTAGGATTGATGGTAAGAGCAATCATCAGGGCAGCCTCCACACAAACTATATGTCAGACACCTCCGCAGTTAAACAGTATCTCGCCCATTGGTTTCAATTGGGAAAAAAAGTTATTTGTCCCAAAAACCAAGCTATGCTATGTCCGCTGCCTATCTTCAATGGCGATCGCTATTCATCGGAGTTTGAAGATTGTTGGCAAAAAATGCTCGATCCTCAAAGTGGCGATTGTTACCTAGAAGGTACTCAACAAACCATCCAAGACTTACTTTCCCCTCAATGGGAATTTCACCCCTGCGCTCGTTGTACTATACCAGTACCAATTGAAGTACTGGGCCAATCGGGTTTATCCTGTCCCTGCCATGATTTGACTAATTGGCCCAATTTAGAATTACCCCTACCCCATTTACCCGTCAATAGTCAAGAAAATCTTGATCGCATCCGGCAAAGATTGCTAAAAAATTCTTACCCACATTAACCAGACTAAAAGAGACGTTAGGAGTAACGTCTCGAAAAAAGGATTGAGATTTAACGATTTCTGCCAAAAAGATTAACTAAATCTCGCAATCTCTCGCTATATTCTCCGGTTAAAGCTTCCTGACGATAGCGCCATGACCAATTCCCTTCTGCGACACTAGGGGTATTCATGCGCGCATCCGATCCTAAACCTAACACATCCTGTAACGGTACGATCGCCTGATTAGCCACGGAACTATAGGCCAGTCGAATCAGATCCCAAGCCACTCCCTGACCACTGGGAGCGCCAAGATATTGATAAAGTCGCGCTTTTTCGTAGTCATTGGCGTTATCTTGAAACCAGCCCACAGTAGTATTATTATCGTGAGTGCCGGTATAAATCACACAGTTGCGTTCGACGTTGAAAGGAAGATAGGGATTACCCGCATCACCCCCAAAAGCAAAGTGGAGAATTTTCATCCCCGGGAAGGCAAAGTGATCGCGAAAATCTAGGACTGCTTGGTCAATATCGCCCAAATCTTCGGCAATAATCGGCAATTTACCTAAACGAGCGCCAATAGTATTAAAGAGATCATAACCCGGGGCCTTGAGCCAATGACCATTAATAGCATTTTCCTGGCCAAAAGCCACGGCCCAATAGGCCTCTAATCCGCGAAAATGATCGATACGGATGATATCGACTAGGGAAAGAACCGCTTTTAAACGGCGTACCCACCAGTCAAAGCCCGTATTTTTGAGATAATCCCAGTTATAAAGAGGATTTCCCCATAATTGCCCCGTTTCTGAGAAATAATCCGGGGGAACCCCTGCCACTTCCAAGGGATTACCGGTTTGGGGATCTAGTCGGAAAACCTGCGGATTTGCCCAAACATCGGCACTATTATGGGAGACATAAATGGGGATATCACCGATAATCTCGATACCGAGGGAGTTAGCATAGCGTTTTAGGGCTAACCACTGCTCAAAAAACTCAAATTGCAGGAATTTGTGCAGAAAAATCTCCTCTTGTAACTCCTGTTTCGGTGTTTCCAACGCACCCCAATGACGTTCGCGAATTTCTGTCGGCCATTCCATCCATGCTTTACCCGGGTAAGCGTGGGATAAAGCCATAAATAGGGCGTAATCCTCTAACCAATCGGCATTGCCAGCACAAAAGCCAGCAAACTGTTTGTAAAGAATTGTGTCAGAACCCTTGACAAAATTGCTCGCCGCCTTTCTAAGTAGGGGAATTTTCCAAGCGATCAATTTATCGAAATCCACTTGATCGAGGGGAAAATCGGGAATATCCTCGAAATCTGCCTGACTAAGCAGGTTTTTTTCCCGAAGAATATCGAGACTAATCAGGAGATGATTGCCGGCAATGGCACTAAAACTCATGTAGGGAGAGTTACCGTACCCTGTCGGGCCTAAAGGGAGAATTTGCCAGAGTTTTTGACCACTTTGAGCCAAAAAATCGATAAATTGATAGGCTTCCCTACCTAGTTCTCCAATCCCGTAACGACCGGGGTGACTGGTGGGATGAAGCAAAATACCGCTAGAACGGCTAAAAGCCATGAAAAAACCCCCTTATCAGTGATTAGGTTAGCAGTTATTAAGTGTTTAAAGCTGAATGCTCACTGCTATCTCCAAGCTAACCCGATGTCGATCGATAAGGGCAATACTTAACAACTTTATTAGACCTATAGGACAAAATCAGGCATTACAGCCGTACCGTAACAGATCGTCTTTCCAGTGAAAAAGATTCCTTCGGATCACGTTCCACGTTACCCTGGTAGGTGAAACTGGCACTCGTTGCCGTCGGTTTGACGCAGCCCGACAGTTGGCAGAGGGCAGCCCTTTCCTCTTGGGTGAGGGGGCGATCGATAGCTTGGAATTCGTAATATTGGTATTCGCTCATGGCGTGCAACCTATCTCAAGGTTTATGATCGATATGCTGATAATTGTACGGGGATAGTTAGGGTTTAAAGATAGATAAGACGGGACGGGCGCTCTCGGATGTATTAGGAATAGCAAGAATAGGCAAATCGCCCGATCTTTACGGATAAGGAAAAAGTTCGGGTGATCGATCGGTAATTTCCCCGCATCGGTCTTTTCAAGAAATCTAATCTATTCCTTTGGATAGTGGCACGGTCAAAATCGATAGGATTACAATTTCTTTTGTTAAGCACTTTAGCAATCGCTGGATATTTCTACCATCGGCTATCGGCGATTCACTATCAGCTAATTATTAAAATTTATGAAAACAGCCTCATTCGTTGAGATTATCGGAGATAGAGTAGGGATAGGTGAATAAGGGGGAAATAATCAGATTACTTGGGGGACAATTGCACAGATGAAATCGCCGAAACTTCATTAGGTTAAGAGTTTTGCCATTTGGAGGAAAGTTCAGATATTACAGGTGGGGTCTGTTTGGTGGCTGGTATGGCACTGAAGCAGCTTGGTTCAGTTCGTGGCGCAAGAAAGAGGTTAGGACAATGAGCAATGATAAGCCCCAAATAACCAAAATAGAAGCGATTGGCATTATTATTTCTAGTATTGCGGCTCTTCTGGCGGCATTTATAGCATGGAATCAAAATCAAATAGCAGACCAGCAAAATCAAAAGCAAAATCAAATACAGATTGAACTGCAACAGCTCCAAGAATCTCAATTTAGTAGAGAATTAGAACAGAAATATGTTGAGATTTTTTATCAGGAGATAGTCAGTGGGAATAGTATAAGACAGAATAACGCTCTAACGCTATTACTGATGATTCAGCCAGCAACAGGAGAAAAACTTAATCAGTGGGCAAAACAATCTGGATTATTGACTGTTAAGGCTAAGGAAGAATCTAAGAAAATTGAAACACAACTAAATTCTAGAATAATAAATTCTAGGTTTCGGCTTTTTATTCATCTTGGACAAGTAAATAGTCGTCCAGTTCTTGAACGAAATCTCCTTATTCAAAAACTAGAATCTCAGGGTTTTCAAGTAGTAGGATTTGACAATAAATCAGACAAATATGGTCCTGGGGTTGATTTTTTCGATGAAAAAGACCGCAAAGGGGCAGAAAAGGTTGTAGAAATTATAAATACTTTACTTCCACCAGAGGCTACTAAATTGATTGTACGTAGGCAAAACGTGATGCAAAGAGAAGGTGTTCTCGGAATTTGGTTTTGAGGTCTTGACATATTTTAAACCCAAAATTTTCGATAAGTAATAATTACCCATGTTTCTCGGCTTCATGTCCATGACCCACGCCACCATCGCCGCAGCAGGCACATCCTTAATCATAGCAACTGCTGACCCGATGGCGTTGGGTTTGGCTGTCCTGGGTTCCCAGCTTCCCGACATCGACACCACCACCAGTACCATCGACAAAATCTGCTTCCCCCTCAGCAGCTTCCTGGAAGACAGGTTTCCCCACCGCAGCATCACCCACTCTCTTTTGGCGACGGATTTGATTGCGGCTGTCTCCCTCCCCATCGGCCACTTCCTGGGCAATTAGCTGACAGCGCTGCCGAAGGCACTCGCTGCGCGAGACCGCACTCTCGTTAGGTCATTTACTCGCCTGTTTCTCCGACTGCTTCACTCCTGCTGGTAGTACAATTACGTTTAACGATGAGTCGGCGATCGCTGTTTTAAGAGGGCAGTACGCAATTGGGACAGTAAACACCAAAATCGTTCAACCTGCACCATTTAAGGAATGACCGTTCAATTTCCCCAAAACAGCCTGATGTTTCTGCCGCGCTGACCTTTCCTCGGTCGATGTGCGCTGGTTGCCGATAGTCGATAGGTGGATTTCGATAATCTCGTCAATTCTTTCGCTCGATGGCATCGAGTTCCCGACATATTTCGGCGGCCAGCCGATAATCCAGACTTCCCGGTAAAGTAGCTCCGTCATCGAAAATTTGGGTCTGAAACCCCGTCGTTCTACGACGGCTTTACTGTTAAATATGAGCATCGTTTACGAAATATATGCTAAAATGTGAGGTATGGAAAAAGCCTATTCGTTTCGATTTTACCCCACACCCGAACAAGAGTCGCTATTGCGGCGCACTTTGGGCTGTGTAAGATTAGTTTACAATAAAGCTCTCCACGAACGAACACAAGCATGGTACGAAAGACAAGAAAGAGTAGGATATGTTCAAACTTCT
>NZ_JADBTX010000051.1:0-24186 GCF_020245945.1 Microcystis sp. M015S2 | reverse complement strand
TCGGGCTACATCAAATGTTCCAAAAAAATATAGAAGAGCTAATGCAAATTAGCCGCTATCGGTTGAAGGATTACATCAAAGGACAAAGAGCGATATCGCTTGCCCTATCTACCTTCTAGCTCGCTTGTCCCCCTCTCAGATTATTTGGTTCTTCTGCTAATGGATCATTTTTGAATTGTGCAGCATATTCTTTGTTAAATACTTTAAAGTAATCGCCACAATATTTTACAATTTCTTCATCTCTTGTTATCAAATCGGCAAGCCTAATATTATAATCACATAATCGTTCGTTAGCTTCTTGAATTAAATCACTTATCATTCGTTTGCCTTGATAATGCTGAGGGTCTGGATAACTATCCTTGGAATATTTTTTATACACAGATAATTTATACTCTGCGCGTTTAATTCCTTCTTCAATAAGCTTAATAGTTTCAGGATTATTCGTATCTATTGTTTGAAATGCACCGCTTCCTTCCGCAAAATAAGGTAATGGTTTCTTCACAATCGCTTGCATTTCTTTTGTCGTCTGTGCCAACGTTAAAGAACATCGAAATGGCAATGATATAGCGATACAAATAGAAACAAAGACAAGGCTTGTCAATTTATGGAGTTTCATAATTTCAAATATATTTGAATGAGTAATAAAATTCAGAATTATTTTTACCAAGCAGGTTTTTCCGAACTTTTTTCGGTATTCTTTTTAGATTTTGGTGAAGGAATAATTGAAGAAATATCATAAAAAACTCGTTTTCCTTCCGCAAAAGTCTTAGGTGGTTTTTCTCCCCTTAAAACAGGAGGCTCTTGACTAGGTAATTTGTGGCGATTTAATAGCTCTTTTAGAACATCATTAGGGTTATCTTTCGATTCTAAAGTAATTAATAAATCCTCCTCATGGCAAACTGAATTTTCTGATTTAACAGAACAGATTACAGGCAGTTCCTTATTGGGAACCCAGGTTTCTAATGTGGCAACTAAATATTTTAAGCCATCACGATGATAAATTCTTTGGAATCGCCGAGAAACTTCCTCACACCTTTTTAGCGGTGGCCAATTATCACCAAAATAATTATTATCTAGCTTCCAAAGAATAATTGGAATCGATTCATCACCGGTTGCAATTGTTGCAGGAAAACTTTTCCCATTGTATTCACTTTCTCCACAGGAAAACGTAACTTTTGACGCTGGAGACTCCGAGGGAACTTGACGAGGAGAAACGTTTGTTTTCTGGGGTTCTGCTTTGGGAGAAGGATCAGGCGATGGCTTAAGTACAGATATTAGTCCAGTCACCGCAACAATAACTGGTGCAGCCGCAGTCAGAATAGCCACAACACCAGCACCAACATTATTTTTGTTATCGCTCATTAATTGATTACCTCTTTAGAAAAGATTCTTTTGGGGTGATCACCTCTTTTATTGTATATCTCTTATCCACTATTGGCAAAAGCTTAAAGGAATTTTAATTCTATGGGTTATCGTATCTTTATTGGTGACACCCCCACCCATTTCTACTACCCAAAATTTCAGCCCACCTTTGCCTTCTTTCGACTGCTCAACCACAAATTGAAACTCTAATTCAATGTCACCCACTTCAAAGCGAATCTGCTCACCCTCAGAGGCTAAAATAGATTTACTCAGTTCAACCCGCAATGCTTCTAAGGTTTCTCGAAGTCCAACTTTATTGATGTCCATAATTCTCTAGTTATTTTTGAAAGATGCAGACAAAAACCCTTTCAATTCTATCGTTTTTCTGAAACTTTAGGGCGGACGGATTACCTTTATCCAATTGATATAATAGCCCAACCCAATCGCTAAGGTAAGCGCGGGTTGGGAAAAGACATCGACCTAATATTATCTCAAGACTAAAATGACAAATTGAATTAGCATTGAGCTATTTTGCTAATACAAGGTGTCAAGATCAAACTAAGGAGCTAAACGTTGCCTTTGCCAACTGCCATCTTCTTGACGATAATAACAGAGACGATCGTGGAGACGACTGGGGCGACCTTGCCAGAACTCGATTAAACTAGGAATTAGGCGAAATCCGCCCCAATGAGGAGGACGGGGAACTTCACGACCCGCATATTCTTCTTTTAGTTCTGTCAGGCGTTTTTCGAGGATATACCGCCCGGAAATCACTTCACTTTGATTGGAGGCCCAGGCCCCTAAACGAGATTCCCAGGGACGGACAAAAAAGTAATTATCCGATTCCTCCTCGCTGATTTTTTCTACAGTTCCCTCGATCCTAATTTGCCGTTGCAATTCTCCCCACCAAAACACTAGGGCCGCATTGGGATTAGCGATTAATTCCTGTCCTTTGGCGCTTTGGTAGTTGGTAAAGAGAACAAAACCGCGAGGATCGAAGTCTTTTAACAGTACCATGCGGGCCCGGGGTTTACCCTCCGGCGAAATAGTGGCTAAAGTCATAGCGTTGGGTTCCAATCTTCCCGAAGATACCGCCCGTTCTAGCCATTGTTTAAATACAATGAAAGGATCGGCAGATGTTTCTGACTCTAGCAATTCTTCAAGATTGTAGTCCAAGCGCAGGTCAGCGATCGATATGTCCATGGTTTTGCTTGCTAAATTTTATCCTTTGAGATCCTACAAGATTCTACAATCATGACTATCACCTCGGCCAGTGATGCGATCGCCTCTCTTTTAGAAATGGCGGAACAGGGAGAAATTGACCCCTGGGATGTGCAGGTTATTGATGTGATCGATCGCTTTTTGGCGGAATTGGGGTTATTAAATGATCTAGATTTAGCCATGGCCCAGGCTAATTTACCCCAATCGGGACAGGCTTTTTTATGGGCTTCCATGTTAGTTTTATTTAAGGCTGATACCCTAGAAAGATTGTCTTTGGACCAGCAAGAAGAAAGTCTGATTGATGAGGAAATTAGCGAGTTAGAACGGGAATTAAGAACTTTACCCCGTTATCTAGAAAATCATATTCGCCGTCGTACTGCCGCCCCACCACCGCGAAAAAGACGGGTAACTTTACAGGAGTTAATCACTCAATTACAACAGATTGCCCTAGAGATTGAAGCTTTACCGAAACTGCCTGTAGTTGTCCCGAAACCCCGGCCCCAATCCCGACGGGAAGCGGTACAAATTATCACGGAATTGGCCCACCAAGAAAACCTGACGGAATTGGCAGCGGAACTGGACTTTTTTTTGCAGAGAAAGTTTTTTCAATTGGAGAAAAAGGAGATAGAGTTTGAGTATTTATTAGATTTATGGCAAGCGGAAAAACCCTCTAGTCACTCGGCAACACAGGAGAAGGTGGCGATTTTTTGGGCTTTACTTTTACTGGCTTCTCAATCAAAAGTGGAATTAAAACAAGAGGATTTTTATCAGGATTTAACTATTTCTTTAATTAGGGTTTGCTGAAAAAGTTTTTTCTAGAGGCAGGGTGTGCGGTGTCGGGTGTGGGGTTTTAAGCTAAGAGGAATTTTAACCTCCGATCCTTAGATTAGCTGAATCTCCCTCAATCCCTTTAATGTTGCCTTCTGCAAGAGTGCAAGAGTGCCTCATCTCAACAAGTAATTTAAATGTGCGGGCAGCTTAATTATAGAATTCAAGAGAATTTATCCTGAAGACAGGGATTGATAAGGAATAATTTCTTCGAGGGTATTTCCTAACTTTTCCCTCGCTAGATCTAACTCATAGGCTTTTTGTAAATTCATCCAAATTTCTGCCCCTGTATTAAAAAAAAGCCCTAATTTTAAGGCAATATCTCCCTTGATATTTCCTTGACATTTGAGAATTTGCTCAAGTTCATTCTCTGGAATATTAACTCTTGTGGCAAGCTGAGAAACATTAAGATTAATTTCCTCTAATTCATCAGCTAAAATTTCCCCAGGGTGGATAGGACTTTTCCAATTATTCATCGTGAATTTTGCTTACGGCTCTTCTCATCAAGATGAAGTTTTACAATATATTGCTAAAAAAGCTCAGTCAAAAACAGTTTTGCTATTATGTGCAGAAATGGATTATCATCGTTGTCATCGGGTTGAAGTGGCTGAGAAGTTACAAGAGCTAACTCATCAGCCGATCAATCATCTTCAGTAACATTTATGAGTTGTTGTTGGTTGTTCCTGCTTGAATACAAGCATCTAAAGTTTCATTATTTTGATCAGCTAACGTTTGCCAATCCTTGAAAAATTGCATAGGAACTGCTACCGATTCACTCGAACCAACTCCAATGAATTGACCACTGGCAACAAATGGACTTCCTCCCATTGTAGCTACATAACTATAAACATTACAGCCATCTTTTCCTAAAACTGATTCCATATTAGTTTGATCCGCAACAGCAGTCATTCCTTTACCAAAAAAGAATGTTCCCATTTGGGTAAAAGCATCTTTACTAATAGCGGAAGGTCTTTGATCCGCTAACCACCAAGCTAAACCATATTGTCTTGTTGTTTTAATTCCGTCTATTAATTTTTCTTGTAATTCTTTTTGTTTTTCATCTTTAGGTGATTGAGGGATAAAACGATTAGCTTCATCGACATAAACAATTGCATTTGCATATTTTTGTCGACTTTTATATAGATTAAGTGCGCGACTTCGGAAACGTTTGTATAAAGTTCCAAGTATAAAAACATTAACTGAAGTATTATAGCTATCAATATTAAGAAAGTAAATTTTTCCTTCAATTAAAACATGATCTACAATATCTATAAGTTTTTCTCCTTCAGTAAATCTTTTTAATACACGATTCCATAAAGAGGTTATTTTTGTTAGATTATCTTCTTGTGATTTTTTAAGCTTTTCAATTCTAACATCAAGTTTTTTGCCAGTTTCAGCATATACAAACTCTAAACTATCATTAAACTTCTCCAAAAATTTTTCTTGACTAATAGCCTTGTCTCCTTCAACAATAAGCTTTTCATCTTCATCGGTAAATTTCTCTAAAGTTAATTCTAAAAGCAATCTCCATTTATCAGGAGCAATAGAAGGTGCAACAAGTCTTTGAAAATTTTCAATTGAAAGAAGTTCTTGAAGTTGATCTGTATTTTCTAATCTTAAATCTTCAATATGTATAACTTGAACATTACGACCATTAGCTTCTAAAAAATTCCGTAAATTCAAATCACGTCCTGATGGTCTAATAAAATCTCCCTTGCCATCAGGTATAAACGCTCCCATTGTTCTCGTTGATAATAAATATAATGCCAGCATAATTTTGGCAGCATGAGTTTTCCCACTACCTGATCTTCCCAAAAATATTGCATGGCGAGCTTCACCCCAACCATTATCATCAGCAGGATTAAAACTTTTACAAATAATAGGAACATTAATAGCTTCACCCACTAATGACCCCGGATATCTCAAATAGCCTTCTGACTTATCAGGAGCAAAACTATTAAAAATTATTTGAGGATTTTTTTGTTCTTCTTCAGACATCAAAGAATTATCATCTAAACTAACAATTTGTGAACCACTAGGAGGATTCGCTCTTATAGCGGTGTGCAGTCGTATGAAGTACAGTGTCACGAGCTATAAACCATGCTAGGCAAGGCTTGGTCTGTATCTCACTCAAGCGCTTACCGCTATAAGGGTGCAGCACTTCCATTTACTTGTTGAGCGATAGGTTTAGCGATCGCTTCTTCATAATCTCCAATTGATGATAAATAGGGAATAGAACCTCTTGCTGCAATAACAGGACCAAAACTGCCATCTTCATGAACGGTATTACGTCTATCTACTGAAATGATTTGACATAAAACAGAAATATTGCTATTTCCTGCATTAAATCTTAAAAACCCTAATCGACCTAATAATTCATTGCCTAAGGAACTAGAACGAACAATACCATAAAATTGACGGTTACGAGTTGAGCCAATGCTAATGTATTCTACCATGATAAAAAATCCTCTTAGTGTTTTAGGTGCGGAATCGGCGAACTAATTGAGTGGCCAAATTACTATTAAAGTCTTGGATGTTAGCCACCCCTACTGTTTGATAAAGATTTGGCAAACGTCCTGTGTGACGCTTAACAACTTGATCAACTAAAAACTGCTCTAACGGTTCATAAATTGTTGGAACAATCATGCTATCTCTAACAGTAGCTAACATTTGATGGAAAAGTCTGCTGCCATTTCTTAAAAGCTCCCGATTAAATTCAATTCTTTTTACTGGCGACCAAGCATGAGGTTTATAGTAAGTAGAGCAAATACAATTTACATCTCCTGTACTGGTAAAAGTAGCATTATAAATCTCTTTAATAGCATTTTGGCTTTCAAAAATACTATCTGTATGTACATTTAATTTACCTAAACCACTTTCCGATAAAGGAATTGGTTTAGTATATTCACCTGCTTGTAGAACGCCTAAAAGGAAAACCTTATCCAATAAATTTAAAGAATTTGAGCCATACTGATTGCAATAGAATCGTGAAACCCCACCTTTAGAAATGGCAATATTGCGAGAATTTTGAAGAATACCAATAAAATGACCATTTCGAGAAAGCATTGGCTGTAAAAATTTTAACAAACTTTGTTTATCATCGTCGCTATTATTTCGTCGGTAGTTAACTAAAACTCGATTAACATTTTCTAATAAAGAAACCCAAGAGTTATCTACAATACAAAAGCTTTCTCTTTCATTTGCATCATAAATATCTCTTACCTCCATTGCATTACGAACTCCGTACATTAAAGCCGTTGCTTCTTCTTCTTCAAATGCTAGTCTTTCCATTGAAATTCTAACATCATAGTTTTGACGTAAAGAGTATAGGACAGAAACAACAAAACACTGTGTTCCTAGTCCAATATTTAAAACATTATTCCCACCATCAACCGCTACCATTGATCCTAAACCTTGAACAGTCTGTGATTGCTGAATAATATTTTCAGATAGCATTCGATTACGAGAACTTTGTAATCCTTCAGCTATTTCTGGCGTATCTAATTGCCGTAAATTTTCTACATAGTCTTGGATATCTGACTCCAAAACTTCTGCAAATTGGCTGGAGATTGGGATAGGTTCACGATAAAGATTAGAGTTTGAAGCGTACATTTACACAATTACTCCTTATTCATTTGAAAAACTAAAAGATCGCGATCTGTATTAACCATTTTACGGTTTTCTCTCGCCCATTTCATTACACTAGATGAAATTTGTTGATTAGAAATAGGAGCCTGAATTCGACTCACTAAATTCCAATTATTATCAAGAAAACTAGAAACAACCTTAAAGATTGTGTGATTTTCCCAATCATAAACATTCTGGATCAAAATGGACAAATAACCATCAGGTGATAGTGCTTGCCGACAGTGATCACCAATGGTAACTAAAGCGTTAATAAACTCCGTTTCATTCATTTGAGATAAACAGTGAGGATGTTTACTGTATAAATTTTTGGCAATCGCACCATAGGGAGGATCTAAAAAAATTAATTTCGCTCCATGAGCTTCTTCTGGAACGCCTAAAAGAGCATCATTAATTAAAATATCAGAACGAACAGACGCTAAATCATAACCTAAACATCGTCTATCTAAGAATTGAGCAGCGTCTAAAGTTGAACCACCTCCGGCCATTAAATCTACCACAAGATCATCAGGTTCAGTAAAATAATGAATTAAATTAGCTGCTATTTGCCCCGGAATACGCCCAGGGTATTTAATTCCAAATCGAGGATCGCAATGAGAAAAGTACCAAAATGTTCCACATCTCAACCACGAAAATTTTTGAGGATCACCATTACCTGTAATAGCTAAACGTATATCTGTACTATTCCATTTCTTTTCTAATGCTTGATTGAGCCAGTAGTGAGCCTCAGTAGGAGCTTTTCGCATTGCTTCTATATGATGGCTTACACTAAGCTGATGAAAACGTTCTTTTGGGGGATAAAATTTAGCTGTTCTCGCTAATAACTGTAATCGTGACTCAGAAATACCACAAGCATCAGACAATGCTTTAAAATGGTAATTGGGATGATTTCCCCATTCAGTTTCAACTTTACAAGCTAAGTCAGCTAGATCCCAAAGCGATTTTTTCCCTGATAATCCAGCATAGGAACAGGCTAATGTAAGGGTTTTGAGCCATTTTTTAGTTTGTGATCGATCCGACTTATTAGAGATAAAGTTAGTAAGTTGCATAGTGCATTTATTGTTTTGTTGCTTCCATTAAATATTGTAAAAACACTCTAATTTACAGCACACAGATAAATCTTATTTTATACCATACATTTGTGAGTTATCCTAACATAAAAAAATATATATAGTGCGCCTAGTTGATTTGTGAACGGCTAGGCTCTGGAAGTCAGGTATCGCAAGACGCCAAACGGAGGGGGTTTACATTTCATGTAGGTGCGCTATATTTAGAGTATATATCATAAAATACAAGTTGAGAAACTCACTGGATTCATAATTTTAGACTACGACAGTGTGTTGATCGTTATCTACCGTATATTTACGGTATCTTTAGATGGTGTATCTATGTCAACTGACCGATAAAGTAATGTTATCATAAACTTAAACAGACTGTTATTCATTTTTGACTCAAGTGTTTTCAATCAACTTAATTAACCTTATTCAACAGTTCAACAGTCACACTCTTGCCTAAATTACGAGGTTGCCCCACGTCTCAACCGCAGGGAACGGTGATATGGTAGGAAAGTAATTGTCGGGGAATTACTGACAGCAATTCTGTCAGTAATTCGAGGAATGTCTCTCATCTTTTTTTCTCAAACCAAGTTTGTAATAATTCCCCGGATTCCTTGGCTAAAATTCCCGCGATTACCGGCAAACGATGGTTAGAAAAAGGACTATCTATAAAATTAGCCACAGTGCGGATAACTCCTGTTTTGGGATCGTCAGCACCGTACACTAATAATCCTAATCTAGCCTGAATAATTGCCCCGGCACACATGGGACAGGGTTCGAGGGTGACGTAGAGGGTACAATCATTTAAGTGCCAATTGCCTAAAACTTGACTAGCGGCACGAATCGCCAGAATTTCGGCGTGAGCGGTGGGATCATGGTGTTTTTCCTTGCAATTAGCCCCTTGAGCGATTAAATTGCCCTCTTTATCCACGATAACCGCTCCCACCGGCACATCACCCCGATCCCCCGCAGTTGCCGCTAAATTTAAAGCTAACCGCATCCATTGCCGATGTTTCTCATAGGCTTTTTCATCAATAGACTTTAGATAGTCCCACATTTAGCCAATAAATTATCTAATTTTTTTTGACCATCCAAAGCATACAAATCATCACAACCACCGATATGTTCATTATTGATAAAAATCTGTGGTACACTGCGTTTACCGTTGGACCGTTGCGCCATAGCTTGACGAGCGCTTTCATCCCCATCAATCTTGTATTCGGTGTATTTTACCCCTTTCCAACCCAGCAACCATTTGGCTCGAATACAGTAGGGACAAGTTGCCCAAGTATAAATTTCCACATTGGCCTTGATATTCTCGTTATAACGCCCAAAAAGCGAGTTAAATAGATTTAGCATCTTGTGACTACAGAAATATTTATCTCTATTTTATGGATTCTGCTACCAAAAAAGCCCAATTACGCAAACAACTAATTACCCAAAGACGATCGCTTCCTAAGCATATTTGGCAAGAAAATAGTCAGCAACTTTGCAAAAATTTACAATCTTTACCCCTCTTTCACCACGCTAAAACCATTCTCGCTTACTTCAGTTATCGTCAGGAGCCGGATTTAAGTTCCTTATTTTGCCAACACCATCGCTGGGGTTTTCCCCGTTGTGACGGAGATAGCCTGACTTGGCACTGTTGGACTGCCGATGATCCCCTAGAATTAAATCGTTATGGCATTTATGAACCAACAGCGATCGCTCCTCTCATTTTACCGGCCGAAGTGGACTTACTATTAATTCCCGCCGTCGCTTGCGATCGCCAAGGTTATCGCTTAGGTTACGGGGGGGGTTATTTTGATCGTCTCTTACATTCCCCCGAATGGCAAGCTATCCCCTCGATCGGGATTGTCTTTGACTTTGCCTATCTCGATACCCTTCCCCTCGATACTTGGGACCAAAAATTACAGGCAATCTGTACCGAATCGAGAACCGAAATTTTTTAACAATTATTTTCCTATTCCCTCACACCCAATCCCCAAGCTGATCCCTAGAAAGCAACAAGCTGATGGCTGACAGCCGATGGCTGCAAGCTTACACTAAATCCAGTTATTAAAAACTGATTATTTATTTCCCCTTTTGCCTCTTGCCTCTTGCCTTTTGCCTGTCCTGATATGTAGCCTATACTCAACGGATTTAGTATTATATTAAGTTTTATTGAATCCGATCGACCCTGAAGATAGCTTTGCTAGGATGAAATTCACATCAGGAGATGTTTATAGTAATCACTGGAAAAAGTCAACAGGGAAGCAATGAAACACTTTCACGAACCATGGATTCAAGAATGGTGTCAAGAAAACGGCTGGACAGAGCTATTTCTCGAACGCTACAGTAATTATTGGGCATTCCCTCCCAATGCCGTGATGCCAGAACCAATTCCCACCAAAGTGTTACAAAACATTAAGCGCCAAAAAGGTCTATCCCCTGCCGAAAAACTTTGGTTAGGAGTGGCGATCGGATTGACTTTGACAGCTTTAATTCTCTGTATCACCCTCGCTTGTCCTATGCCTATAGTTCTCGCTTTCGCTTTTGATGCTGTCACCGCAGCGCGATTGGAAGTGGAATATTAAACCAGCAAAAATTGAGTAGCAGAAACCCAAAAAGGGGGAGATTTTTCCGAAAGTCTTCCCCTTTGCCGCTTTTTTCTGGACAGGTACAATCGATCTGTTCAACGAAACAGGGTAAAATCGGGCGATAATTTAAGAAAGTAAATTCATCGGTTTTTTAGCCTTCAGGAGTCAGTATTTAGGAGTCAGGAGATTATTTTTATTTATTCTCCCCACTTCCTTCTCCCCCCACTCCCCAATTCATAATTCATAATTCATAATTCATAATTCCCATGTCCGAATCTCGTCGCTTACAGTTTACCCCCGATCTGGAAATTTGTCGTATTTTGAACGGAATGTGGCAAGTTTCAGGCGCCCATGGTTCGATCGCACCCCAAAAAGCGATCCCTAGTATGTTCTCCTATCTAGATGCCGGTTTCACCACTTGGGATCTGGCCGATCATTACGGTCCGGCTGAAGATTTTATCGGTGAATTTCGTCGTCAATTAGTCGCTCAAAGGGGCATTGATGCTTTAAATAATCTGCAAGCTTTCACTAAATGGGTTCCCCGTCCGGGTAAAATGACTAAGGAAATAGTCGCAAAAAATATCGCTATTTCCCTCCGTCGCATGGATGTGGATAGTCTCGATTTATTGCAGTTTCACTGGTGGGATTATCGCGATAAAAATTATCTAGATGCCTTATATTTTTTAGGAGAATTACAACAGGAAGGCAAAATTAAACACCTGGCCTTGACTAATTTCGACACGGAACATTTAAAAATTATTCTCAGCACCGGGATTAAAATAGTCTCCAATCAAGTCCAGTTTTCTCTAATCGATCGCCGTCCCCTCGTCAAAATGGCACAATTTTGCCAAGAACATAACATCTATCTACTCGCCTATGGTACTCTAGCAGGAGGCTTATTAGGGGCAAAATATCTCGGTCATCCTGAACCCAATGCCATGAGTCTCAATACCGCTAGTTTACGGAAATATAAAAACATGATCAATGCTTGGGGAAACTGGCAATTATTCCAAGAATTATTAACTGTTCTTAAAGCGATCGCTGATTCCTATCATGTCACCATTCCTAATGTGGCAGTGCGTTACGTTCTCGAACAAAAGGCCGTAGCCGGGGCAATTATCGGGGTGCGTTTGGGTGTTGCTGAACATATCCAAGAAAATGCCCGTATTTTCGATTTTCAATTATCCCCCCAAGACTATCAAAAAATTGATCATGTCTTGCAAAAATCCCGGGATTTATTGCAGTTGATCGGTGATTGCGGTGATGAGTACCGTCGTTAAGTAGGTAGGTGTTAAAAATTGTCAGCTTTCCCCCCTTATTAAGGGGGGACTAAGGGGGGATCGCCACCCCTTATTAAGAGGGGACTAAGGGGGGATCGCCACCCCTTAATAAGGGGGGATCGGCACACCCCTTATTAAGGACTGATAACTGATAACTGATAACTGATAACTGAAAAGAGGCTAATAATGAGATTTGAACAACCAATCCCCGATGATCCCGCTAATCAATGGCGCTATCAATTAGATCAATTCGTGCAAGAAAATCAACAGGAATTAGCCGGTTTAATGTGGGGTTTACTCTCGGAATGGGGAGAAGATGCTCAGGAAATCTTGGGCATTGATCTTAAACCTCAGCCCCATTTTGTCTGTTGTTCTAGGGAGTCCCTAGAGAAATTAAATCGCAAGGTTAATTGTAAAATTCAAGAGATGCTTGGGATTATTTATCGCTATAATCCCAGCGAAGAAGTGGCTATAGTCGCTATCGGTGATGGTCAGGTAAAATTGATTTATTTTCAACCCGAACTTTCCCCTCCTGAATGTTTTGATCGCCTCGAAGTGGATCTCGATACCCTCATTCAACAGTTAGAGGCCAAAATGCTGGCGCAAATCCAATCTTTCCCAATTTGATGCCGATTGCCAGCGCAAAAAGTTAGCAGGTTGTCCCACCGATAAACCCGCCAATCCGATCGCTTTTCTGGGGGATTCTGTCCCTAGAAGAATCGCCGTTTCTAAATCACATATTCCCCAGTTAACTAAATTGGCTACTCCTTGTAATAAGGGTAAGGTTGTTCCCGCTAAAGTACCGTCAAAAAGTCTTGCTGTTCCCTGTTTAACTTCAATTTCTCTCTCGTCCCAAGGATAGACACCATCCTCTAAACCAATCGGCGCTAAAGCATCACTAACTAAGAAAATTCCTTGATGATAATTACTGGCTTTTAGTAATAATTCTATCATGGTTGGATGGATGTGTTGACCATCGGCAATTAACCCACAATACACCTCGCGATTGATAATTGCTTCCCCTAATAACCCCGGTTGACGATGGTGTAAAGGAGGCATGGCATTAAAAGCATGAGTAACCATTTTTGCCCCCTGTAAAAAGGCTTTTTTGGCTATTTCTTGACTCGCTTGCGAATGTCCTAAGCTGACGGTAATTCCTCGATCGCTTAGGTATTTAATCACCGTACCGCTACTATCTAATTCTGGGGCTAGGGTGATAATTTTGACGATCGATAAGTAGTCCCCAAAGATTTTATCTATTGTTTCTATACTTGGGTTTAAAAGATATTGTCCCGGATGCGCCCCCCTTTTTTCATAGTTTAAAAATGGTCCCTCTAAATGTACTCCTAAAACCTGCGCGCTCGCTCGATTTTCCTGTTGCTGTTTCTCGATATATTTGGCAATTACTGAGAGGGATTTTTGAAATTTCTCCACAGACGTGGTGACTAGGGTGGGAAGATAACCATCAATTCCTTGATTCCCAAGATAATCGCTAATCTTATCTAATTTTTCTAGATCTGTTATTTCTAAGTCGGGAAATGCTAATCCTAATCCCCCGTTGATCTGTAAATCTACTCCTCCTAACGATAGCCAATCCCCTTCCATATCGATAATCTTTTCCCCTTTTTTCCTTCCCCCCATCTCCGTGATTCTCTCGATCTTTCCCGCAGCATTTATCTCTATTTGTTGTCGCTCCTGATGGGTGGGAATTCTAGCGTTAATTAGGGTTATCATAGCAGCAGAAAACTAATTTTTTTTTATTATAATCTCAAAAAAAAACTTTTTTTTTGATTATGCTTGACAAAGGAGCATTTTTTTGAGATACTTTTTATATAATGGGAATCTTTGCACTTACTCACATATGCTTAGATCCAATTGTATAAAAACTGATCATAAAAAAATAATACCATAACCTGCCCGCTTCCTGTCCAGAAATTGCAAAAATACTTTACAAAACAATTACAGCCTTGCTGCCGCAGTTCTTAGGAGGGAGTGACTGTCAGAAGGAAAGCTTTGTCCTATAATAAAATTAAGACTTGATAAAAACTACTTTTTTAGCAATAAAAGAGTAGCAATCTCAGTGATTAGGGAGGGGTGTGTGTTTTTTAGAAAAATAGGGAAACAGACTCAAGAACCGTGTCGTATTATTATCGGAGATGTGCATGGCAGTTTTCAGACACTTTTGCGACTATTAAACCGAGTTGCTCCCGATAGTGAGGATAAGGTTTATTTTCTGGGAGATTTAATTGATCGAGGACAGCAGAGCTTGGAAGTGGTGGATTTTGTCATCAAAAATAACTATCAGTGTCTCCTAGGCAATCATGAATATATGCTCTTAAAAGCTCTGGCAGGAAAAGAAGTTTCTGAAAAATGGCTAAACGTCTGGATCGAGAATGGCGGGGCGGCGACACTACTAAGTTATAATAACAATATACCCGCCGAGCATATCAATTGGTTCCAATCCCTACCCGCTTATTTAGACCTAGGAGATATTTGGTTAGTTCACGCGGGAGTACACCCAGAATATCCCCTTGAACAGCAAACAAACGAGCAGTTTTGTTGGATTAGAAACGAATTTCATACCATGACCCAACCCTATTTCAAGGATAAACTAATTATCACAGGTCATACTTTAACCTTTACCTTTCCCGATGTCAAACCGGGACAACTAGCTCGCGGCAGCGGTTGGCTAGACATTGAAACTGGGGTTTATCATCCCCAAAGTGGTTGGTTAACTGCTTTAGATTGGACAAATCAATTAGTTTATCAAGTGCAGTCTCAAAATAAAAATTGTCGCACGATCCCTTTAGAAAAAGCCGTGGTTAATCTAGATCTTGACAAGATTTCTCGTTACTCCTCCAGGGAAAGCTCATCTAAATCACTGAACCTTTAATGGTGATCGGAAAAGAGAAGCGATAAAACCGGAAGCATCGGTTAAAATAGTTGATAATCTGATTAATACCCTTTTCTAATGACCCTTGAACTCTTATACCAAGCCTTCATCGAAACAATTCAACATCCTGACCCTGAGATAAATCTAGCTCGGGCAGCCCTACAAATAGCCAATTTTGAATATCCGCGCCTCAAGATTGATCAATATTTAAATAGAATAAATTTAATGGCTGACGAGGTAAAAAAACGCTTACCCGATAGATTATATCCTTTAAAAATAGTCAAGATTATCAATCAATATTTATTTGAAGATTTACGATTTACCGGTAATACCCAAGAATACTATGACCCCCGCAATAGCTACTTAAATGACGTAATTGATCGCCGCACGGGTATCCCACTCACTCTCTCGATTATCTATTTAGAGATTGCCAAAAAGATCAATTTTCCCATGGTAGGAATTGGTATGCCGGGCCATTTTATTATCCGTCCCGATTTCGAGGAAGTGGAAATTTTTGTCGATCCCTTTCACGGTGGTGAAATCTTATTTAAACAGGACTGTCAAGAAAGATTAAGTCAAGTTTATCAACAGCCAGTTAAATTAGAAGAACATTTTCTCAATATTGCCACCAATCAGCAAATTTTATTACGTTTGTTGACTAATTTAAAATATATTTACCTGAATCGTCAACAATGGTCTCAGACAATTCGGACAATAGATCTGCTACTTTTGCTCATTCCTAATCATCCCCTAGAGCTGCGCGATCGAGGTTTAGTTTACTATCAAATTGGACAATTCAGCCGAGCGCAACAGGATTTAGGCTTCTATCTTGCCCTCCTACCCAACGCTCAAGATGCGGAATCCATTCGGCAATTATTGCAAAAAATTAACTCTTAAGTCGCCAATCAGTTATCAGTTATCAGTTATCAGTTATCAGTTAACGGTATTAAATGAGGAATATTAAATGACATTAATAGTGCTGTCTTTTCACTGATTACTGATTACTGTTCACTGAAAAATCCCCCAATCCTTTACTGATAAATGATAACTAAAATGACTATTAGCCCTTCCTTAACCACAAAAAAACTCAAAATTGGTCAACTGCGAAAAGTCCATCATATCGCTTTCAACGTCAAAGATATGGAGGCTTCTCGTCATTTTTATGGGGAAATATTAGGCTTAGAGGAATTAGTGGGGGAAAAAATTCCCACCACCTTAAAAGAATTAGTTGCCCAGGGAAAAGTGGCCAATTTTATCACCCCCGATGGTACAGTAATTGACCTATTTTGGGAACCAGATTTAAACCCTCCCGACGACAATCCCGAAATCGCTTTTACCCGTGCCAACCATTTAGCCTTCGATATTGTCCCCGAATGCTTCGATTTTGCCCTAGAAGTGCTACAAAGTCAGGGAATTACTATTGCTAGTGGACCCGTGACCCGGCCGACTGGGAGAGGGGTTTACTTCTACGATCCCGATGGCTTTATCGTCGAAATTCGCTGTGACCCCGCATTTTAACGACTCAGAGGACGAAAACTGCCACTAAAAACCAGAAAAGTTAGGATAATCGCTAATATAATCGCCGTTATCGCAATTAGAGGCAGAGAAATATGTTTAACAGCGATCGCAAAGAAAGCCCAGATAAACACCCCGATAAAAGCCCGATCTTTTCGGTTTAAACCGACTAAAATTGCGATTATCGCCCCGATAACCAGAATTATTACCGTCCAGATCTGGTCAGTTAGACCCCATCGCTGCCAGTCGATCCAATCTAGCACCGAAGCGACGTTGACAATTGTGGCCACGGTAATCCAAGCGAAATAAATACTAATAGGAGCATTAACTAATAAACCCTGTTTACGATTGACAATCAAGCGATTAATTTCTAAGCGGAGATAAAGCCGGATGAGAGGAATTAAAATGCCTAGCATTGCCAGTAAAGACAGGGTAAAAAAACGCAATTGAAAGAGAATTACCCAGAGAATCTGACAAGCACTAGCGATGGCTAATTCGTAGCCTAACCGACGCAAACGCGGTTCAGTTTTATTAAAAGCCAAAGCTTGGTAAATTCCCAGACTAATTAAACCCAGATAGATTAATCCCCAAATTGCAAAAGCATAATTAGCGGGAACAATTAAGACATCTTGAAAAACTGTATTCGAGATAGCCCCGATATTTTCGCCCTTAAGAGGAAAAATATTAGCGAAAATATTGGTAATAAAAGCCCCTAGAATAGCAAATAAATTTAGTTCTTGTCGGAGACGATCTCGATCAAAATTCATAGGTCAATCAAAGACGGAAAACATCATTTCGCCCTGGGCGGCCAATTGCCCATCGACTCTTGCTTCCCCTTGCATTTTAGCAATTTTATTCATCTTGAAGGATAATAATTCCACCGTCATGATTAATTGATCCCCCGGCACCACAGGACGACGAAAACGGGTTTTATCAATGCCAGCGAAGGCAAAAAATTTCCCTTTCATCCCGGGTAATTGGGTCAAAATCACCCCCCCCACTTGGGCCATGGATTCAACAATTAACACCCCCGGCATCAAGGGACGACTGGGAATATGACCGGGGAAAAAAGGCTCGTTGATCGTGACATTTTTGAGGCCAACGGCTTTTTTACCTGGTACATAGTCAATAATCCGATCGACCAGGGCAAAGGGATAACGATGGGGCAGTAGTTGGCGAATTTCCTCGACGGTAAAGGTAGTTTTTATGACTGGTTCCAACTCGGTTAAGGCTTCGGTAACGATGGTCATGCAAGTCAAAAATTACAAGTTAGATCAGACATTATCTCACAATCAGTTATCAGTTATCAGTGATCAGTTTACTGGAAACGGCTGACAGCCTTTTTAATTGGGCATTTCAGTTAAACGAGCATTTTGATAATAATGGCTGAGAATGCGGTCATAAGTCACCCCTTGATCGGCGAGGGAAAAAGCGCCCCATTGACTTAAACCGATCCCATGACCGAAACCGCGACCATTAATGGCAAAAGTACCGTTATTAGCTGAAATCGTGAATAGGGTACTCCGCAGCTCCAGGAATCGCCGTAATTGGGTATCAGAGATTAATTTAGAGCCTTGATCGCCCACTATACGCATTGTAATCACTCGTCCGTGGGGAGTGGTCCTTTCGGGAGATAGCGATCGCACGCGACCGACACCACCGATTAAACGGCCTAATTCACTGGCACTAAAGTTTTTTGACCATTGAAATACCGGGGCGACTTGGTCGTAATCGACGACACCGCGCAGGTAGGGTAAGGGGGAATTCCAAACATCCTCGACATTTTCCGTATGACCCCCGGAAGAGGAGTGAAATACCGCTAGAATCGGTTTGCCGTTGAAGCTCATAATTTGTCCGGCGGTGGCATTAACTGCCTCTTGGGTGGTAGTAAACTCGCTTTCTAGACCCTTATAAACTTGGGTGCGGGTGGTAGTATCCAGATCGTAGATGCGATTGCCGGAAGTGTTCATTTGGTAGAGAGCATAGGTGCGCGCCGCCACGGATTGGGCTTTTAAGGCCTCTTGCGGCCAGGAGGGAATCGCCTCCGCACCGACGACACTATAGAGATATTCCTCTAAATCGACTAAATTTAGGGCTGTCACCCCAGAACCTTGCCGAATGATCCTTGTGCGTCCTCGATACCAGCGATCGTTAATCCAGACGTAACCATCATTCTCCGGTTCGATGATCAATTGACTGGCCTGCCAATCGGCCAAACCCACCGCTTTTCCTCTGGGATTAGCATTGAGGGCATTCATGGCGGTCAATTCTCCTAGAACTCTGCCGGCCCCATCTTTCACCACAGCATCGGTGGAACTACCCACGGAGACGGCGCTAACACCTTTACTGATGGCAATGCGTAATTCGACAGCAGCTTGGACTGGAGCGATAATCAAAGCCCAAAAAACTAGGACGAGCCAACTATGAGCAGGCAGGCGCTGCAGGTAACTGCCCAGCAGCCTTGCTGTGTGTTTATTGGTCATGGGGGTCGGACTCCTCACACAATCGATCGATAATCAATTTTACCCGGACTGGGATTTTTTGGCTACTCCAGTCCAGAAAAATTTTTCCCCTGTCACTTTTTCCCGATGGTCTGACAATTTTTCTCTCCTCTGGCCCATGAATGGGCAAATTGCCCTATTTTGTCCGATTAATCGGGATTTATTAGGTTTAGTCGATTATTCTAACTAGGTAGGTGTTAAAAATTATCATATTTCCCCCCTTATCAAAGGGGGGATTAAGGGGGGATCGGCACCCCCCTTATCAAAGGGGGATTAAGGGTAGGGTTGATTCATGAATCAACCCTACTATGAATAAACCCTAGGATTAAGGGGGGATCAAAGACAAAATCTATCTTCAAATTATAACCACTTACTTAAGTAGTCCAGCAAAATTAATTTCCTAGGTTCGAGTGGACAATCGCCAATTCTTGCCGCCAAACTAGCAGGGATTTCTCCCAAGCTAGTTCCCATTTTTGCGCCAAAAAAGGTCGAGTATTTTTGCCCAAATTATAGGCGATGACAATCTCTTCCCAGAGAGAATGTAAGGAAAGTGGGGAAGAAAATAAAGCTCCCAATAATCCCCCTAAAATTATGACAATAGCTAGAGGGCGACGAGTTTGACTTAATTCAAAAGCTTTCAGTTGCAATTCTCCCATGCCATCGACACCAAAACCCGTGACTATATGCCAGATATCGTGAGTTTGCCGTAAGCGAAGCAGCAGATAATCTGTATCAGAATTGACCTGAATAGACCGATAAAAATTAGGATCAAAATTGAGACTAATTAGGTGAGTAGCATAATGATAACCCAGGGAATCTTCTGGGAGTTTTAGCAGGGTTTCTAAACAGGGACTAGCGGCTAGATATCTTTGGGCAATCATTTGGGCGGTAGCTCGATCGCTTTTAACATATTGCAAAGATAATCGCTGTAACCAACTCTCTTTTAAGCCATCTTCAATATCATATACAGACATAATGTTACTGGGATTTTGTAAAAGAGAAATTATTCCTTTGGTCACACTGATTAGATTAGTTGTGAATAGCATATAAACTCTCCTAAGTCAGAAAAAAGAGTGAGAATAATCGAAAAAACTGATAACCAATAACTGGGAAAAACTACTCCTTATAGGGATCGTACTGACTCAATATCCGTTCTAACTTTGCTTCGTCAATGCGATTAATTAAGCGTTTAGATTCTTCGACATCGCGGACAGTTTTTGATAAATTAATGGTGGAACCGACGGTAAATAGTAAACCCATGCCTAAATAACCTTTAATCCACGGATCTACTGGTAGATAAACAACCCCTAAAGAAGTGGCAGAAATAGAGACAATAAAAGATAACCAAGTTTGAAAAATCCACGCTTGAGTATGACTGGGAGCAGTACCGTATTTTTTATCGTTCATAATCGTCTCCTAAATGTTTCTACACCCATTTTGTCGGTTCTAGAGGTGCAACAACAATGAGCGCTATCTAGTAGGGGGAGGGTTGAGAACTGGGGTGAAGTGGGGTGAAGTGGGGTGAAGTATCAAGTATAATCGTTGTCAGAATCTAGGACCGAAAAGATGGAGAGCAAACACCTGAAAATTTGGTATTCTTGGGAAAAACAAGAACAAATGATCGAGCGCTTGGTGGGGAGAGTGGGATTAACCCGGGTGCGTGCCACTTGTTTTCTGCGTCTCTGGATTTATGCGATCGCCAAGGAGGCACAGGCAAAACCCCCTTTATCCCAGTTAATTTTTCCCACCACTGCCATTATCTGTACCCATCGGCAAGCATCGGATTTATTTTATCAGGATCAGGACCAGGGCAGCGAACGATCGGCGGGTATGATGTTAGATAAATTAGCAGCCCTTGGTTTAATTGAAAAAATTTTTGACGGCAACACAACCAGAATTAAAATCAAGCCAATTACGGGGATTTTAGAGCCTGATAGCTCGGAATCATCTGTAGAATTGCAATTAGATCAATTTAATCCCCGTTGTGATGCGATTCCTGTGGCTAACTTGCTGACACGCAATTATAACTGGATGAATCGCAATGCTGAAGCAATTCCCCATCGCATTTCTCGTCTGTTGCGGGGTTGGGCAAAAGATTACACTACAGGTATGCGAGTTTTGCGTCGGGTAGATAATCTTAATCCCGTCGGTTTTTATCTGCTCTATCCCACCGCAAACGAGTCGGAAGCGAATTTTTTTACCTCTCCTAACAAGAGTTTACATCTAAGTGCGATCAACGAACAGGATCCTTTTAAAATGGCATCCGTGGGAGATGAAAATTGTCTTTCGGTATTTATTCGCAGTTGGATGATCGATGCTAATTATTTAGATAAATATCGTTTAATTTTTCTGCAAGATGCCCAAAAAACTCTCCAGAGAATGACCTTAGATTTTCCTAATCTCTGCGATTTACATACTTTGATTATTCATCCCGATTATGAGAAATTAGCCGCAGCCTTGGGATTTCAAAAAACTATTCAGGAATCCCCAAACTCTATTTATTGGATGTATTTAGGACTCGATCGCTTTTTATCCCTAGATATGGGTGAAATTCAATTTTAATCGGGAGTGGGGAAATTATGAATTATGAATTATGAATTATGAATTGGGGAGTGGGAAGTGGGAGAAAAAATCCATAACTGGGTTTTTAAAGTTCGATCGAGAGTTAGTCGTAATATTAAAAGCGGATTCGGTATAACATCTTGTCAATAAGTATTGTTATAATAATGACATCAATTAAGCTATAGTCGCCTATGTCTGAACAATTGATCGCTAATCTTGCTAATGCCTTTAAACCGGTTCCTTTACCTGCCGATAGTCCCTTTTATGTGGATCTAAAAGCAGTGAGAGCGGATGCTGATGTCTGTCAAGATTTAGGCAGAAAAATTATTCGTTCGCTGCCAACAGACTACACCCATCAACTCTACACAGGACATCGAGGAGGGGGGAAATCCACGGAATTATTGCGGCTGAAAAAATATCTAGAGCAAAAAAATTGTTTTGTTGTTTATTTTGCGGCAGATGAAGACGATATCGATCCAGAAGATGCTCAATATACAGATATTCTCATTGCCTGTACGCGCCATTTATTAGAACAACTAAAACAGGCTAATTCAACCCCCTTAAAAAACTGGATAAAATCCCGTTGGCAGGATTTAATTGATTTAGCTTTAATAGAGATTAAAGTTGAAGATGTTAAACTAGAAACAGGGGATTTAATTAAATATTTTGGTAAATTGTCTGCGGCGATTCGGGCAATTCCCAGTCAAAGACAAGAAATAAGAAATAAAATTAATCCTCATACTGTTACGCTGTTAACAGCACTAAATGAGTTTATTGATAATAGCAAAAATGTCTTAGATGATTCAAAAAAATTAGTGGTAATTGTTGATAACTTAGATCGCATTGTACCAATAAATCGGCGAGATCATAAAACTAATCATGATGAGATTTTTTTAGATCGAGCCGATCAATTAAAGGGGTTAAATTGTCATTTGATTTATACTATACCTATTTCAATGGCCTATTCCAATCGGGCCAATGATCTCCGCGATATTTATGATAATGACCCGATGGTTTTACCGATGATTATGATCCGCAATCTTGATCGTACTATTAATCCTGATGGTATAGCAAAAATTAAGGCTATTATTGAGAAAAGAACCCAGCAATTTTTACCAACGAAAAAGCTAGAAACAGATATTTTTGAAAGTCAAGAAGTTCTGGAGCGATTATGTTTAATGACTGGAGGTCATGTACGAAACTTAATTTTATTAATGCAAACCGCTTTAGATCATGTGGATGCTTTACCCATTACCGCAAAAGCTGCTCAAAGAGCAATAACCCAAGCTAGAGATGTCTATCAGAGAACAGTAGAACACGAGCAGTGGAAAATTCTGGCTAAGGTACATCGTACCAACGAAATTCAAAATGATGAAGCTCATCGTAAATTATTATTCAATCGTTGTGTTTTACAATATGCTTATTTTGATGCAGATGCAGAGTTAAAAAGTTGGTATGATGTGCATCCTTTAATTACCGAAATCAAGGAGTTTAAAGACGCAATCCTCAGCCAACCCATACCGGGAGGATTATAATAATGACAAACCAAAAAGTAAAACCCTTAACTAACTCTCAGGAATCGGATTTTGAAGGATTGCTAGAAGAGCAACCCCTAACAGCAGCAGAATCCTATCAAGCATTACTGCGATCGCTCAGACGAAAAAATGGCTTTAATTTACTCTTTGTTCGCTGTTCTCCCGTGCAAGCTGATGAGATTATTCGGGGAATCAGTCAAGATTTACCCAATAAAAATATTCAAGTCCTGCAGCTTGATTCAGAAACCGATAATTTGTATGAGAAAATTGTTGATCTACCAAATTATACCAATCTAAATATTCTTTTTGTGCGAGGTTTAGAAAATGCACTACTGCGCTACGAAGAAGCGGAAAGTCAAGGCTATTTCTTGTCGAGTCAAAGTCCAGTTTATGGAGGAACCTGGGCCGGAGTTCCTAAGATTTTAGGCTATTTAAACCTATCCCGTGAGCGATTTGAGCGGCAATTTCCCTTTACTTTAGTATTCTTATTGCCGGAATTTGCCTTGCGGTATTTTATTCGTCGTGCGTCGGATTTTTTTGATTGGTATTCGGGAGTTTATGAATTTCCGACCGATAAGGACATATTGGAAAGAGAAATTAGAAGACTGGTTTATTTAGACAGCGATCTCGATACCTATCAGCAATTCACTCCCCAACAACGACAGGAAAAGTTGGCCGAAATTAAGGCCTATTTAAGCGATTCCCCATCTCTCGATCCTGTTCGAGCATCTCAATTGTGGCATGAAAAAGGTTTAATTCATGCAATGGGAAAAGAATACGAACAAGCGATCGCATCCCTCGATCGAGCTTTAGAAATTAAACCCGATTACCATCAAGCTTGGTACAACCGAGGGGTTGCGTTAGATAACTTAGGAAAGTATGAAAAAGCGATCGCATCCTGGGATCGAGCTTTAGAAATTAAACCCGATTTGCATGAAGCTTGGAACAACCGAGGGAATGCGTTATTGAATTTAGGCAGATTTGAACAAGCGATCGCATCCTACGATCGAGCTTTAGAATTTAAACCCGATTACCCTGATGCTTGGACAAACCGAGGGAATGCGTTAGTTAACTTAGGAAGGTATGAAGAAGCGATCGCATCCTTTGATCAAGCTTTAGAAATTAAACCCGATTACCATGAAGCTTGGTACAACCGAGGGGTTGCGTTAGATAACTTAGGAAGGTATGAAGAAGCGATCGCATCCTGGGA